>NZ_JTIZ01000130.1:0-346 GCF_000801125.1 Rhodococcus sp. Chr-9 | reverse complement strand
TGACAACATTAAGAGAGCTACACAAAAAACTTAAAATTAAACAAACGCTTGACAACTATGTACGCAACACAAATAAAAAATATAAACATAACTTTGTGGCTGATGAAATTCTTGGCGAGGGAATGGCTAAACTGATCGAGCTTAATACACAAGGCAAACTTGGACGACATGCACAGCAAATTGCTTATATTAACCATAATTTGAGCTTACAGCGACAAAAGGAACAACTGGAACAAGTTAACGAACGACTTGCTAAACGTGCTGAGAAAGCCCAAAAATTGCTTGACACGGAACTTCTGAAAGATAGCTACATCGAAACGCTTGAAATGTTTAGTAAATACCATTC
>NZ_JTIZ01000129.1:0-253 GCF_000801125.1 Rhodococcus sp. Chr-9 | reverse complement strand
AACGGGGTCGATCGACACCCGCCCCTACCAAGTGCGAAGAGCCGCATAAGTATAAGTAGGCATAGCCTGGAACAGAGCGTGTTTGTTACGAGGTCGTGATCCGCTGGGCGCCGGCGATCGGAGCGGGCGTACCGTACCCGAAAAGCGTTCGGAGCGTAAGGACTTTCCCGTGAGGTGGGATCCCCCGACAGGTCCGGGGAGAACCCGGAGAACACGAAAGGGGACCCACAGTGTGGGTCCCCTTTCGGAACGG
>NZ_JTIZ01000023.1:0-40739 GCF_000801125.1 Rhodococcus sp. Chr-9 | reverse complement strand
GGTCGCACCCAGCCGGCGCCAGTACCACTGCTAACTGCGAAGAGCCAGATACGCCTCGATCTCCATCTTCCCCACCTCGCCGCCGAGTGCGAAGTGGCGGAGCCACAACTCCTCGACACCGGGTTCGGAAGCGCGGAGCGCAGCGAGGAGTTGCCGGCGATGCTCGCCGTCGGGGAAATAGTTCATCGCCGCGTCAGACCGACTCTCCGAACCTACCTCCTTTCGAAGCTCGGCGTTCCCGGACGTGCAGTCCCGATCGTCACCCTTCGACACCGCACCCGAACGCGTCCGAATTGGCAGAATTCGAGATATGCCGACCCGGACGATCGGTGGTCACCGCATCACCCTGACCAACCTCGACAAGGTGCTGTATCCGAGCACCGGGACGACGAAGGGCGAGGTCGTCGAGTACTACGAAGCCGTCGCCGAAGCGATGCTTCCCCACATCGTCGGCCGGGCAGCGACCCGTAATCGGTGGCCGAACGGTGTCGGCGAACAGTCCTTCTTCGAGAAGAACCTCCCCGACCACGCACCGGCCTGGCTCGACCGTCGCACCCTGCATCACAAGGACCGGCGGGTCACCTACCCGCTGTTCGATTCCGCCGCCGGGCTCGTCTGGCTCGGGCAACAGGCAGCCCTCGAACTCCACGTGCACCAGTGGCGTTTCGACGGAGAGAAGGTCGGACCCGCGACCCGCATCGTCTTCGACCTCGACCCGGGGCCCGGCGTGGGCCTGGCCGAGTGTGCGGAGGTCGCGCGCCACGTGCGCGACACCGTCGCCGAACTCGGGTGGTCGGCCTATCCGGTCACCAGCGGCAGCAAGGGCATCCACCTGTACGTCCCGCTCGATCGGATGCTGTCGTCGTCGGGGGCGTCGAAGGTCGCGAAGCAGGTCGCGCGCAATCTCGAGACCACCCTTCCCGACCTGGTGACCGCGACGATGGCGAAATCGGCGCGCGAGGGCAAGGTCTTCGTCGACTGGAGCCAGAACAACAGTTCCAAGACGACGGTCGCGCCGTACTCGCTGCGCGGTCGCGATGAGCCGTGGGTGGCGGCGCCGCGCAGCTGGGACGAACTCGACGACCCCGACCTCGCGCAACTGCAGTTCCGGGAGGTCCTCGCCCGCATCGAGGAGTTCGGGGACCTGCTCGCCGGTCTCGACCCGCCCCTCGACAAGGCTGTGTCCGGAGACAAGGCCGTGTCCGGAGACAAGGCCGTGTCCGGAGACAAGGCCGGGTCCGGCGGCAAGACCGTGTCCGGCGGAGACGCCCTGGACACCTACCGCGGCAAGCGCGACGCGTCGCGCACCCCGGAACCGGTACCCGACCGCGTCCCCGAGGACGGTCCCGGCAACAGGTTCGTCATCCAGGAGCACCACGCGCGTCGCCTGCACTACGACCTGAGGCTCGAACGCGACGGTGTGCTGGCGTCGTGGGCCGTACCGAAGAACCTGCCGGACACCTCGGGGCGCAACAATCTCGCGGTACGGACCGAGGACCACCCGATCGAGTACCTGACCTTCCACGGGACGATCCCGAAGGGCGAATACGGCGCCGGCAGCATGACCGTGTGGGACACCGGCACCTACGAGACCGAGAAGTGGCGGGACGACGAGGTGATCGTGCGGTTCCACGGCGACCGGATCGAGGGACGGTACGCGCTGATCCGCACCGAGAAGAACCAGTGGCTGGCGCACCGCATGAAGGACCAGTCGTCGCCGAGCACCGAGTCGTCCGATGCCGATCCGGCCTCCCTCGTCGGATCGTCGGGGTCCAAGGCCTTCCCGCGCGATCTCGCGCCCATGCTCGCGACCTCCGGTGACGTCTCGGGTCTCGACGCCGAAGACTGGGCGTTCGAAGGCAAATGGGACGGATACCGCGCCATCGCGGAGATCGAGGACGGCACCGTCAGGCTCCGCAGCCGATCCGGTCGCGATGTCACCGGCGACTACCGGAAGCTCGTCGAACTCGCGACGATCCTCGACGGTCACCGGGCGGTGCTCGACGGGGAGATCGTCGCCGTCGACCGCTCCGGGGTGACGAGCTTCTCGATGCTGCAGCGGGGCGTGAACTACGAGTACCGCGTGTTCGACGTGCTGTATCTCGACGGGGTGTCGCTGCTGCGCAAGACCTACGACGATCGCCGACGGGTCCTCGAGGCGCTCGCCGCTGCCACGGACGGACTGATCGTCCCGGATCTGCTCTCGGGTGACGGCTCGAAGGCTCTCGCGCGCAGCCGCGCGAAGAACTGGGAGGGCGTGGTCGCCAAACGCCGGGACTCCGTGTATCTGCCGGGCAAGCGCGGCGCCGGATGGATCAAATCGAAGAACTGGCTCACCCAGACCGTCGTGCTCGGCGGATACCGCCGTGGCAACGGCAACCGTGCCTCGACCTTCGGCTCCCTGCTGCTCGGCGTCTACGACGACGACGGTGAGTTCGTGTACGTCGGCAAGGTCGGCACCGGTTTCGACGACGAGACGCTCCTGTCGGTGGCGAAGGCTGTGAAAGGGCGCATGAGCCGCACGAACCCGTTCGCGAACGAGGTGCCGGCCGCCGAACGCCGCGATGCGGTGTGGTTGCGGCCCGATCTCGTGGGGGAGGTGCGGTTCGGAGGATGGACGGAAGGAGACCGGGTGCGGCACGCGAGCTGGCGTGGTCTGCGCGACGATGTGGACGCGTCGAGTGTGGTGCGAGAAGAGGAAACAGGCGCTGACTGCTAACGTTCGTTCGAAGTCGGGTGATCGGGCATTAGGGGAGGCATCAATGGCCGAGGGCTCGCGTGGCGTCGTCCGTCGGATCGGTTTGGTCGAGGATCACGAGTCGGTCGCGCTCGGGTTCGCAGCGATGCTCGCCGATCAACCCGATCTCGAGCTCGCAGGTACCGCCACCACCGTCTCGGGTCTGCTCGAGCAGGTCACCGACCTCGACCTCGCCGTTCTCGACCTGCGCCTGTCCGACGGATCCTCCCCGAAGAGCAACGTCGAGCAGCTGCGCGCGGCGGGCCTCGAGACCCTGGTCTTCACCGGCGCCGAGAACCCGTATCTGCTGCGTTCGGCCGCCCGCGCCGGTGTGCTCGGGGTGGTGCGGAAATCCGAGCCCGCGGCCGTGGTGATCGAGGCGATCCGCGTGGCCGCCGCCGGAGGGCAGGTCGCCAGCACCGAGTGGGCCGCGGCGATCGACGGTGATCCCGAACTCGACGATGTCGGCCTGAGTCCGCGACAGCTCGAAGTGCTCGAACTGTATGCGTCGGGGGAGAAGCTCGACCGGGTCGCCCGGCTGACGGGTCTCGCTCCGCAGACCGTCAACGACTACCTGCAGCGGATCCGCCAGAAGTACGCGGAGGCAGGTCGTCCCGCACCCACGAAGACGGATCTGTACAAACGTGCCGTCGAGGACGGGTGGCTGCCGATGCCCGAACGGTCGGATGTCCGCCGTCGCTGACGAGCCGGCCGGGGACACCGGGGAGAAGTCGCACGATCGCAGCACGGCGGCTGCCGACCGACTTCTCCGGGTGTTCGCGCGATTCGTCGCGATCGGATATCTCTGCTACTTCGCGTTGCTCGTGCCGGAGATCCTCGAAGTGTCGGCACTCGTCGCGAGGTGGTGGACTCCCACCGCGGCCGTCCTCATGTTCGGATCCGGGGTCGCGCTCGGCTTCGCCTCGTTCCGCGGCACGGTGTGGATGCAGCGGACCGCGACCGTCAATGCGCTCGCCTACGTCGTGATGGTCGCATTGTGGTTCGTGGCGTGGAACGGGACGCAGATCCCGCAGGACCAGTCGTTGTGGTTCACCGCCTTTCCCGGCCTCGCGTCGCTCGCGGCGGCGGTCGCGTGGAGACCCCGGCGGGCGTTCGTCCACATGATCCTCGTGGTTCTGCTCGCGCAGTGCGCGAATCACCTCGTCCGCGACGCCCCCTTCGGATACTTCCTGGCACCCGACCTGGCGTTCGCGTTCGTCTTCTGCACGGTCTTCCTCGCGGCCGCGGTGGTGGGACTCGGCACCGGCCGCACCCTCGACGAGACCATCGCTGCCACCCAGGCCACGGCGGCCGCCGCGGCCTCAGCGGAAGCACGGAACGCCGAGCGCGCACGGTTCGATGCCCTGGTCCACGACCGCGTGATGTCCACCCTGCTGGCGGTGTCACGCAACGCACCCCGAGAGTCGCTCGTCGAGCAGGCCGAACGAGCGGTCGCCGAACTCGACGAGTTGCGGCGCGGCACCGATCGGGAGTCGGCGCTCGACGCCGCCGCGGTCGTGGCGCGGCTCCGATCGGCGGCGACCGAGGCCGACGAGGATGTCGTCTTCACCGGCCGTGTCGCCCCGGGATCCGGCGACGTTGCGTTCCCACCCGAACCCGCGCGCGCGACCGCCGCTGCCCTCGCCGAGGCGGTACGCAACAGCGTGCGGCATGCCGGAAAGGACGCGTCCCGCACGGTCGAGGTCGACGTGGCACCGAGATGGATCTCCGTGCAGGTCGTGGACGACGGCAGAGGCTTCGAACCCGAGGCCGTCGACCCGCACCGGCTCGGTCTGGAAGTGAGCATCCGAGGACGTATGCGCCGGGTGTCCGGGGGCCGGGCGGTCGTGCAGTCCGCTCCCGGCGCCGGGACCCGGGTGTTGTTGTACTGGCGGGATCCGGCCGCATGAACACTGCGAACTCGACCGTCTCCGATCTGCTGCGGATGCACAGCAGGCCCGCGCGGGCCTTCGCCGTCCTGTACGCGGTGACCTGCGTGGTGCTCGCCCTGAACACCGCGCCCCATGCGGAGGTCCGCTGGCCCCTCGCGATCGCCGTGATCGTGTGTGTGGCCGCCGCCTACGCGCTCGTCGCAGTCGAGGGGGACCCACTACCGGTGCGACCCGCACTGGCGATGACGTTCTCGGGCGCGATCGCGTCGGCGTCGGTGCTGTGGGTGGTGCCCGCCGATCCGGCACCGCACCCCATCGAGTTATGGCCGTTCGGGATGTCCACGACGATCCTCGTGTTCATGTGCGTGCGGGGACGCACGGCGTACGCCTGGTGCGGGATGCTCCTCATGCTCGTCGTCGCCGCGCTGTGGTCGCATCTCACGGGCCCCGGGATGGGCTACGGGCTCGGCCTGACGATCACGAGTGCGGGACCGGTGCTCATGGGCACCGTCTGCGCCTACACGATCCGCCCGCTCGCGCGGTCGATCTACCTGCTGCGCGCCCGGTCGATGCAGCGGATCGCGGCGGAGTCCGCGGCCGCCGCGGCTCTGGAGGAACGTGACGTCCGCCTCGGAAGCCTCGACGCGTCGGCGCGTCCGTTGCTCGAGCGGATCGTCTCGGGCGAACCCCTCGACGAGAACGAACGGATCGAGTGCGGACTCGTCGAGGCACGACTGCGCGACGGTCTGCGTGCGCCCGTACTCCAGGTACCCGAGGTCGACCGGGCCGCCGCTACGGCCCGCCGGCGCGGCGTCGAGATCGTTATGCTCGACGACCACGCCATGGACTCGGCATCTCCCGAGGTTCGGCGCGCCGTCTACCGGGAGGTGGTGGACGCGCTCGATTCGGTGAGAGAAGGGTCGGTGACCGTGCGTGTGTTGCCGCCGGCCCGCGCGGCGATGGTGACGATGCTCGTGAAGGGCGAGGATGTGCGCCGAATCGAGATCGGACACGACGGCCGGCGCACCGGTAATTAGGCGAAACACCGATGCCCATATTCTCTTGGGCAGAGAAAAATCTGTCTGGGTAGTTGTCGGTTTCAACCGTTAAGTTGTAGGCACTCGAAACGGAGTTCGTCGGGGGACTCGGTTCGATCCCATGTATTCATCTCGGTAGGGACGCGCTATGACGACGATGCTCGAACATTCCCCGGCACAGAAGCCTGCGCCTCAGAAGCCCGCACTCTCGGCTCGCGAGATCGAGATCCTGCGGGCCTGGCTGCTCTGCGAGTCCAAGTCCGAGGCGGCTGCGAGCCTGTTCGTCACCGCAGCCACGGTCAGCACCCACATCGTCCGCATCCGTGAGAAGTACGCCCGCGTCGGGCGTACGGCGACCACGAAGACGGCACTGCTCGCCCGCGCTCTGCAGGACGGTGTGGTCTCCATCGACGAGCTGTGACCCGTCGGCCTGCCACCACACAGGGTGGACACACGACGGATCCGACGAGCGCGGCCGACCGGATCCACCGGGTCTTCGGTCGGTTCATCAGCGCGGGCTACGTGTTCTACCTGCTGTTCGTCGTCCCCACAGCGGTGTCGCAGGCCCACCTCACGGCATGGTGGTGGTTGCCGACGGCACTGCTCGCGATCTTCGGCACCGGGATCGCGCTCGGGGTGGCGACCTTCCTGAGCGATGTCCGGTGGGTCGGACGACTCGCAGCCGCCAACGCCGTCGCCTTCCTGGTCGCGGCGGTCCTGTGGTTCCCGGCCTGGACGGGTGAGGTTTCCACGAACACGGCCTGGCAGGCGCTCTTCCCCGGAGTGGCAGGACTGTCCGCGGCGGCAGCGTGGCGGCCGCGGACGGCGCTCGCCTACCTCACGGTGGTGGTGCTCGTCGTGCAGACCACCAACTATCTGCTGGTGAACACCACGACGGGATACCGCTTCGTCCCGGAACTCGCGTTCGCGCTCATGTTCTGCGGGGTCTTCGCCGCCGCGGCGATCGTCGCCTTCCGCACGGGCGACGTCCTCGATTCCACCGTCGCGGCCACGGAGAAATCCGTCGTCGCAGCAGCGGCGGCCGCGGCCAGGACGGTCGAACGCGAGCGGTTCGACGCACTCGTCCACGACCGGGTGATGTCCACCCTGCTCGCCTCGGGTCGCGGCGCATCCGACGGTCCCGTCGCGGCCCAGGCCCGTCGTGCGCTGGAGATGTTCGACTCCCTGCGGCGCGGCGACGACACCGAGAGCAGCTTCGACGCCGACCGGGTGGCAGCCCAGTTCCGCTCGGCAGCCTCCGAGGTCGACGAGGACGTCGAGTTCACGACCACGACGAGCACCGATGCCGGACCGCACTACCCGGCCGACGTGATCAGAGCGGTCGCAGCCGCACTGGCCGAGGCCGTGCGGAACAGCGTGCGCCACGCCGGCCCGGGCACGCAGCGGGCCGTGCACGTCGACCTCGGGCCTGGATCGGTCCGGGTGGTCGTCCGCGACGACGGCCACGGATTCGACCCCGCCCAGATCGACCCCTACCGGATGGGCATCCGCGCGAGCATCCACGGACGCATGCGCGGCATGGCCGGGGGCGACTCGGAGATCACCTCGGGTCCCGCGGGCACGACGGTGACGCTGCACTGGTGCGATCCGGCCGAGCGTCGCGCGCCGTGACCGCCGAACCCACCCGCGACGTGCGCGACCTGCTGGGGATGCGCACCACGGCCGCACGTGTGCTCGTGAGCCTCTACGCCCTGGTCTGCCTCGTGCTGGCGGCGTTCGGCGCCGAGCACACTTCCGCGAGCTGGCCTCCCGCCCTCGCCGTGCTCGTGTGCACGTTCGCGGCGTTCACCCTCATCACCGTTCCGGGCGACCCGCTGCCGATGCCGGCGACGATCCTGCTCGCCGCCACCGGGACGGTCTCGTCGGCGCTCGTGTTCTCGGTGCTACCGGTGCCGTCTCCGGGAGGCATCGCGACCTGGCCGCTCGGGATGTCCACGGTCGTCTTCACCTTCATGTGCGTGCGCGGTCGCACCTTCGCGGCGTGGATCGGGTTGGCCTGCATGATCGCGACCGCGACCTTCTGGACCTACGCCACCGGACAGGGGATCGGCTCCGGCCTGTCGCTGTCGCTCGTCAACGCCGCCCCGGTCCTCATGTCCACCTTCTTCGCCTTCACCCTGCGACCCCTCGCCGGATCCATCTACCTGCTGCGTGCGATGTCGTTGCAACGCAGCGCAGAACAGGCGGCCTCGGCTGCAGCGCTCGAGGAGCGCGACGCGCAGCTCGACCGGCTCGACTCCCTGGCCCGGCCCCTCCTCGAACGCATCGCGACCGGGGAGGTACTCGAGGCGGGGGAGCGACGCGCCGGTGTGCTGCTCGAAGCACGTCTGCGGGACGGGCTTCGAGCACCGGCCCTGCAGGACCCCCAGGTCGTCGAGGCGGCCGACGCCGCGCGCCGGCGAGGCGTGGACGTGGTGATGCTCGACGATCACGGCCTGGACGGGGTGCCCCCCGACGAACAGGCCCGCCTCCGCAGTGCGGTCGCCGACGAACTCGACTCGGTGTCACACGGTTCCGTCACGGTGCGGGTCCTGCCCCCGGGACGCCGGGCCCTCGTGACGATCCTCGTGCGCGGGGACTCCGTGCGCCGCATCGAGCTGGGCAAGGCGTCGCAGGGTTAGAGTCACACCTCGTGACCGTGCTGAAGTCGTTGCTGCTGTTCGCCGTTGCCGCCCTGTTCGAGATCGGTGGCGCGTGGCTGGTGTGGCAGGGCGTGCGCGAACACCGCGGCTGGATCTGGATGGGGTTGGGCGTGATCGCTCTCGGCGCTTACGGTTTCGTCGCCACACTCCAGCCCGACGCGAACTTCGGTCGCATCCTCGCGGCGTACGGCGGTGTGTTCGTGGCGGGTTCCCTGGTGTGGGGCATGGTGATGGACGGCTTCCGGCCGGATCGGTGGGATGTCGCGGGCGCGCTGGTGTGCCTCGCCGGCGTCGCCATCATCATGTATTCACCCAGGTGACGACGCATCCGGCACTACCTCGGTGACGAGGCATACGGCACAACTCGGCCGGATGCCTCGTCCGGGCGTCACGGCACCACGACGCTGCCGACTGCGGGGGTCGAGTTGCACAGCGGTCCACTGCCGAGATTCACCGAACCGAAGACCGTCGCCACGACCTCGCCCGGACCGGTGTCGACCAGGGTCGACAGGTTCGGGTACGTACCGACCAGATCGACGATGCCGGTGCGGCCGTTGTTGCGGTTGAGCCATGCGACGCTGACCTGCCCCGCTGCCGGGACCGGCCACAGGGCCTCCCGTGTGGAGAACAGGACGTGGCCACCGGGGATGCCCTCGTCCGGTCCGGGTTGCGCCGTGACCGAGGTGAACGACGCCAGGCTGCCCTGGTTGATGCAGCCGATGGTGATCGCCGTGCCCAGAGGCTGAGGGGGTGCAGCGGTGGCCACACCGGTGAATGCGATTGCGGCGGCGACGGGTGCCGCCAGGGTGAGAACTCGACGTGGAATTCGCAGTGCAGGCATGGTGCTGCTCCTCGGAAAGGGAAGGTCACGTCCGGGAGCCGACCGCAGCGAGGAATACCGCGGCGCGTCCCGCGCACCGATGACGTGCGTGAGTCTATCGAGACACCGAAGACCCAGGAGCGGTTTCGGTCTCGATCCGATACAGCTCGGAAGCATTGCGGCGCAGTACCGCGTCGGAGAGCTCGTCGCCGAGGACGTCCTCGACGAGGGTGATGTCGCTGTCCCGGAACGGTCGCGGTGCGCGGGTCGACGGCAGGTCGGTGCCGAACACGAGTGCCCCGGGATTCACATCGGCAACGGCGCGAAGCGCGTCGGCCACCGGGAGATCGACGCGCCCGAACCCTGTTGCCTTCACGTGGATACCGCTCTCCACCAGCCGCAACAGTGACGGCAAGCCGTCCTGCGACAGGCCCAGGTGGTCGACGGAGACGGCGGGCAGAGCCGCGATCGTGGTGTGCAGCTCGGCCAGATCGCGCGAATCGATGTACAACTCGGCGTGCCAGCCGACGAAAGTGGGCCCGAGCCGGTCGAGCGCATCGAGGAGATAGCCGTGGTCGAAAGCCTGGAACGACCCCGACACCACCGCGCCACCGGTGACACCCAGATGCGCGACCCGCGCGAGATAGTCGTCGACGGTGAACGGTTCGGGCAGATAGCCGTCGTTCTCGACGAGGGGGAAACGCGGATCGATGATGTGCAGGTGGGCGTCGAACATCTCCCCACGATAGGAAGCCCGGTCCGAGCGGAACAGGGTTCGGATCAGCGGGAGTTCACTCGCGGCGGCGATGCGCGGTGTGACGGCGGAGGAGGGATTCGGCCAGTTCCGCCACGAGGTTCCGTGCCTCGGGTGGCCCGACGATCTCGATGTGCTCACCGAACTGCAGCAGTTGCCGCACACCGTCGATCGAGTCGTAGGCCACCGTGATCCGCGAGACGTCCGGTCGCGGCCCTGCGGTGCTCCCGCGCAGGCGGGCACCGAGGATGCGCCGGGCGAGATCGAGGCGGTTCGCCGCGAGATCGGCGGTGACGACGACGTCCTCGCGTCGTTCGAGTGCGTCGCCGAGTTCGCGTGCCAGCGCGGGCAGGGTGCGGCCGGGGGACAGGCGGCGCGGCCGGTCGAGCACTGTCCACGCACTCAGGCGGGTCAGTGCGAACAGTCGTGGTCGCCC
This sequence comes from Rhodococcus sp. Chr-9, assembly GCF_000801125.1. Taxonomy (NCBI): domain Bacteria; kingdom Bacillati; phylum Actinomycetota; class Actinomycetes; order Mycobacteriales; family Nocardiaceae; genus Rhodococcus; species Rhodococcus sp. Chr-9. Next base: position 30,400 of record NZ_JTIZ01000023.1, on the reverse strand, counting down.
CTCGTCGTCCGCCACGAGATACCAACGGCCGGCGCGGGAGAGCACACCGTAGGGATCGACGACGATCTCGCGTTCGCCGCGGTGCCCGCTCGACCGGTACGTGATGGCGAGTTGCCGTCCGCGCCGCAGGTCGCGGGTGAGGGCAGCGACGTCGGCCCGGTCCTCGGTGGCGAACCATCCCCGATTGTCGACGGTGACCACCTCGGTCAGTGGCAGCAGGTCGTTCTCGCGTGCGGTGGAGGGCGTGCGCCGGGCGCGTGCGGTGAGCTTGTGGACGGCGTCCCGCGCGGCGGCGTCGACACCGAGTTGGCGGGCCCGGCCCATGTCGACCCCCAGGGCGCGCAGGACATCCACCTCGGACGCGTTGAGCCGGTTCAGGTCGGTCTGCCGGCCGGGGAGCATCACGATGCCGCCGTACCTGCCGCGTTCGGCGACCACCGGAAGGTCCGCAGCAGCAAGCGTTTCCACATCGCGCAACACGGTGCGCTCGGAGACGCCGAACTCCTCCGCGAGTTCGGCGGCCGTGACCCGGCTGCGGGCCTGCAGGACGACCAGCATGCTCAGCAACCGCTGCGGCCGGTTCATCGGATGCGCGATCTCCTTTCGAAAACACGACAGGAACTGTCGGGTTTCGGTGTCACGGTAGTCCTCGAAGCCTTCACCGCCTACCGGAAGGAGGGACCGATGACCGTGTCGTCGCCCAACCTGTTCCTGATCTACGTGACCGACGTCGAACGCGCGACCCGCTTCTACAGCGACCTGTTCGCCATGACCCCGCAGATGACGACCCCGCGCTACGTCTCCTTCGAAGTGGCGCCGGGAGTGCTGTTCGCACTGTGGTCGGGTCGCGCGGAGACCGTGGATGCGACCGCTCCGCGGTTCTCCGAGGTGGGCCTGATGGTGCCGGGCTCGACCGCCGCCGTCGATGCGATCCACGACGAGTGGGCCGGTACGGGGGTGACGGTCGTGGAGGCGCCGCACGACGAGGTGTTCGGGCGGACGTTCGTGGTCTCGGACCCGGACGGAAACCTCATCCGCGTCTCCCCGCTGGACTGAGCCTCCGCTCGACCGACCGGCCTACGACGCCTCGCGCATCGTGAGCCCACCGAGTTCGACCGTGTACGTCTGCGACGCCTCGTCCCACCACACGGAGTAGGTGGTGGGGTAGAGGCCCTCGCGGTGGTACGCCTCGGGCAGACGGAGTTCCTCGTGGTGCGCCGGCCGCGTCGCGAGCCACTCCCGGCTCAGCATGGGTTCGATGAACGCCTGCCGTCCGTCCCACGTGCCGTAGAGCACGGTCTCGGTGAGGTGGTGTCCCGCTGCCGGATCGTGCTCCGCCTCGGTGGTGTCCACCCAGTGCAGTCCCATGCCCGCGACGGTCGACGTCAGCGGATCCCCGGACGGTGCGTACCCCTCCGGCACGTAACGCGGGTCGGGCACGCGGGCCGCGGCCGGGATGTAGCCGGGGGCGAAGGGATGGATCGACTCCACCGTGGGCCGATCCAGGAGATAGAAGTGGACGTCGAAGTGCGGGACGTCGAAGCCGTGCTGGGGGTCGTGGCCGTGCGAGTTCCAGTCGACCGTGACGTGGTCGAACGCGGTGGCGGCCGCCTCCTCGGGCAACTCGAGCACGTAGGCCTCGGTGACCGGCAGCAGCGCACCGGGCAGGTCGTCGAGGGCCGCCGCATCGAGTCGCACCCCGATGGTGGCCGGCGTGCCCGCCTCGTCGACGGTGACGTACGTGCGGGCGTTGCCCGCCCCGACGGGATGAGCGGGTCCTTCGACCAGGCCGGAGACTCCCCCGGCTCCTGCGGGAGCGGGAGTGACGAACAATCCGAGGACCGCCGCCGAGACGATCACGGCGAGATGTCGGGCACGAGGCCGAATGTCCATGCGGGGTCCTCGATTTCCGTCGTCGTCGAGCGGCATCGTTGTGGATGCTAACTGTCGCGCGAACGGTGGAGGGCTGACTAGATCGAACCGTGATGCGTGGACGGGACGGTACCCGTGACGCTCCGGGGGTGGGGTCCGGGAGTGCTCGCGGAGCCGGCGGACCCGATGTGTGCCCCCGGCAGGATTCGAACCTGCGACACCCGCTTTAGGAGAGCGGTGCTCTATCCCCTGAGCTACGGAGGCGTCCGGCCGGGCGAAGCCGACCTTGGCGCGTTGTGAGTGTAGCCGCCGGGCGCGTGCCGTAACCAAGCGCCCGTTCTCGAGGCTCTCGAGGCCGGGCGTACGACCTGCATGTTCCCGCCGATTGAGATCAAGGAAGGGTAACACTGGCCTTTCCCTATACCGTTTTGTTACCTTGGGTCGCCAGGAGCGGCCGGGGGGATACCCGGTCGAAGTCGGGACGAAACAAGGGACACACTGTGGGACGCCATCAGCGCACACGCGAAGACGAAGCATTCGACCTCGAGACGATTCGCGTGCCGTCCTCCGGCAAGGGCCGTCACCGCGTCGAGCCCACCGGTACGTCCGCGCCGGTCAAGGCCGCCACCGTCGCCGCTGCCACGGGTGCCTTCTTCGCTGTCGGCTCGCAGATCGGCGCCGGCACCGCTGCCGCGCATCCCGGCCACGACCACGTCCAGGCCGAGGCCCCCGCGCCCAGCCTGCCCTTCGAGCTCCCCGCGGGCCTGCTGCCCGAGGGTGTCGAGATCCCGGCCATCCCCGGCATCACCACCCCGGCCGAGCAGGGCGCACCCGAGCTTCCGGCCGAGGTCACCGGCTTCCTCGATCAGTTCTCGGGTCCCAGCTGGCTCGACCAGCTCAACCCGGCTTCTCCCTCCGCCGTCCAGCCCGTCTCCGGCACCCTCACCTCCGACTGGGGTCCGCGCTGGGGCGCCCACCACGGCGGCATCGACATCGCAGCCCCGATCGGAACGCCCATCAAGTCCGCGGCCAACGGCACGGTCCTCGACGCCGGACCGGCTTCCGGCTTCGGCCAGTGGGTCCGCGTCCTCAACGACGACGGCACCACCGCCGTCTACGGTCACGTGAGCACCTACCAGGTCTCGGCGGGTCAGCGTGTCAACGCCGGCCAGCAGATCGCCACCGTCGGCAACGAGGGCTGGTCCACCGGACCGCACCTGCACTTCGAGGTCTGGGACACCGAAGGAACCAAGATCAACCCCAACGCGTGGCTGAGCGATCGCGGCGTCGTCACCGACTGGGGTGGCTACCGCGCCGTCTGATCCCACCGCAGTGTTCGATCCCACCCGACGGCACGCCGTCGATCCCACCCGCAGCGTGAGCGCGCGCTAGGCTTGGCTCGACAGACCGCGCGCCGACCCGGGGGTTCCATTGGGAGCTGAGATATCCGCACGTTCGTTCACCGGGGAAGACCGGCGGATGTTCCGGAGCAAGGTTCGCGACTGCATGAAGGCGCTCGAGCGGATGCTTCGAGAGGACGTCTTCGTCGACGTGCACTCGTCACCCGAACCGCATCTCGGCATGGAGATCGAGTTCAACCTCGTCCGCGACGACATGTCGCCCGCGATGTCGAACCTCGAGGTACTCCAGGCGATCGACGATCACGCGGTCTTCCAGACCGAACTCGGCCAGTTCAACGTCGAGATGAACGTCGAGCCACGACGTCTCACCGGCGACGAACCCTTCGAACTCGAAGAGTCGCTGCGGTCGTCGCTGCGGCGCGCCGACGAGCGGATGCACCTGCACGACGCGCAGCTGGTCATGATCGGCATGCTGCCCACGCTCGAACTCGACGATCTCGAACGGGGCCGGATCACCGCCAATCCCCGCTACGAAGCGCTCAACGAGCAGATCTTCGCGGCGCGCGGCGAGGACATCGAACTCGATCTCGACGGTGTGCCGTTGCCCGGCACTGATGTCGTGGAAACCCTTCGTGCAGACATGAATTCGGTGGTCCCCGAGGCTGCCTGCACGTCCCTGCAGCTGCACCTGCGGATCGCCCCCGAAGATTTCGCGACGCACTGGAACGCCGCCCAGTGCCTGGCCGGAGCGCAGGTCGCGCTCGCGGCGAACTCGCCCTTCCTCGCCGGCAAGGCGCTGTGGCACGAGAGCCGGATCCCGTTGTTCGCGCAGGCCACTGACACGCGTCCGCTCGAACTGCGGAACCAGGGTGTCCGTCCCCGCGTGTGGTTCGGTGAGCGGTGGATCGACTCCGTCCTCGACCTGTTCGAGGAGAACTCCCACTACTTCACGGCTCTCCTTCCGGAGGTCTCGGACGTCGATCCGATGGCCGAACTCGACGCCGGCCGGATTCCCGAACTGCGCGAACTGCAGATGCACAACGGCACCATCTACCGGTGGAACCGGCCCGTCTACGACATCAGCGACGGCCATCCGCACCTGCGCGTCGAGAACCGTGTGCTCCCTGCAGGACCGACCGTCCTCGACACCATGGCCAACGCCGCCTTCTACTACGGGACGCTGCGCGCCCTCACCGACGCCGACGAGCCGCTCTGGCGCGACCTCAGCTTCGACGCCGCCGAGCGGAACCTCGTGCTCGGTGCGAAGTTCGGTCTCGACGCGAAGCTGTACTGGCCGCGCACCGGATGGGTCGGCGCCGACGAACTCGTGCTGCGGTGCCTGTTGCCGCTTGCGCACCAGGGCCTCGAGGCATACGGACTGTCGGCGGCGGTCCGCGACCGCTATCTCGGCATCGTCGAGGGGCGTGCACTGACCCGGCAGACCGGGGCGGCGTGGCAACGACGGCAGGTGGCCCGACGCGAGGCTGCCGGCGAGAACCGTCGCACCGCCCTGCTCGGGATGATGAAGGACTACGTGCAGAACATGGCCTCGGGTACTCCCGCTCACGAGTGGGAGTGACGGCCCTACAGTTGTAGGGTCCGCGTCACGGCCACCGTCGGCTGGACGACGACGCGATCCGCGGGTGGCTCGAGGCCGGCTACTTCGCCGAGATCGTCACCGAGATCGGCGACGCGGACGCCTAGGCGGCTCTCGAGCATGCTCAACGTCAGCTCGACCTCGATCCCGTCGGCGCCGGGAGCCCAGAACAGGAAACCGAAGTCGTCGGACGGTTCGGCGCGGAAGCCGTCCACCGTCGCGCCGTGGACGTGGGCGGTGGTGTTGTCGATCCACAACCCGACAGCCTGGGCGTTCCTCGGTGAGCTCAACCGCAGTCGTATCTTCCGGGCGCTTCCGCCGGTCGTGTCCTCGAGGATCTCGACCTCGGGCGCCTCGAGGTCGGCGACCGGAGCGGGCCCGTGGTACATCGGCCGGTACTCCCGCCACGGGAAGGCGGTGGGGAGCGATTCGGGACCGGTGGTGAGCAGCCCTTCGCTCCAGTCGGATCTCGGGCCGTCCGGCGATCCCCACACCGCGGCACCCCGATCGGCGTCGAGCGAGTACCAAAGGTACTCCTGCCGGGGATCGGTCGCCCCGTCCCGGTTGAGGTAGCCGGCGAGCAGCGTGCCCACCACGACGATCGCGATCGTGCCGGTCGCGGAGACGACGAGCCCGCGGGTGGTCGACGCGAACGGCTCGCACAGCGGGAGTACCGCGGCGAACGTGAATGCGACGAACAGACCGGCCACCGGTGCCCCGTAGAGGAGTCCGGCGTCGAACGACACCAACACGGCGGGCAGGCCGAAGATCAGCGACCCGAGCGCGCCCAGCGTGATCGCGACGAGCGGCCACACCGTGTCGCGTTGCGGAAGGAGCAGCGCCACCAGCAGACCCAGCGCCGCCGGCAGGATGAGTACGAGCATTGTCAGAGGCACACCGGCGAAGGGGATGCCGGCGAGCGCGAGCAGCGCGACGAGCGTGAACGCTCCGCACGTGAGCGCGGCGGCCGGACGGCCGCGACCCCACCACGATCGCGCGACCAGCAGGACGCCGAGGGCCGCGACGACCGCCGCGAACTGGAAGACACCCGGCCGGTAGGGCTCGTCGGCGACCGGCGCGGCCATGCCCGGATCGACGGTCTGCACGATCCACCACGGCAGCCACGCTGCGCCCGCCGCGAGCACGGCGGCGAGCAGGGCCACGGCCACGGCCGCGCCGACCTGCCAGGCAGACGTCTCGCCGCGGCGCACCTGCAGTACGACGATCGCCCCCACGATTCCGGCCAGCGTGATCGCCCCGACGATCTCGGCCCAGCGCGGAATGTGGAGAAGTCCCCAGGGCGCGGTCGTCACGACCTGGTCGCCGCCGTCGCCGACGGTCGTGAGATCGGATCCGGCGAGCGTGCGGGCGGTCGTGAGGGAGGTGTCGCCCATGTGTTGCAGCGACGTCCGGCTGAGACGGTCGGGGGTGTCGAGAGGGCTGTGGTAGTACGCCGAGCCCGCGGAGATCGCGGTGTCGAGGGCGTGGTGGCCGTGTTCGGCGAAGCGTCGGAAATCGGTGTCGTTCGGCAGTGCCTCGAAGATCAGCTCGGTGAGGGAGTCGGCGTTCGCTCCCGGCGCTCCCGCAAGGCTGTCGATCAGGACGCCGTTCGGTGAGGTGATCCGGAAGGTCGTCGGAGTACCGGCGTTTCCGCGCGCCTCGTGGTTGAGCACGACGACGGGACCGGCCCGCACCGACTCCGTGCCCACGAACCGGTGGGCGCCGAGCAGACCGTTCTCCTCACCGTCGGTGAGCAGGACGACGACGTCGTTCCGTGGGGGAGGACCGGAATCGATGGCACGCGCGACCTCGAGGACCGTGCCGACGCCGATCCCGTCGTCGCCCGCGCCGGGGGAGCCCCGGACCGTGTCGTAGTGCGCGGCGAGCACGACGGTGCCGGTGGGGTCGGTACCGTCCCGGGTCGCCACGATGTTCTGCACGCGGGCGCCGCGCTGGGTGGCCTCACCGGACCGCGCCATCCATCCGACGCCGGAGTCGACGCGGGTGGACCACCCGAGTTCCTCGAGGACGGCGACGAGATGGTCGCGGGCATCGGCGTGGGCGGTCGATCCGAGCGGCCGTGGGCCGGTGGCGATCGCGTCGATGTGTTCGCCGGCGCGGGCGGCGCTGAAGACGTCGGCGGGNGGCTCGTCGGACCCGGGGAACAGGGCGACGAGGCCCGCCACGAGGAGGACTCCGATCAGTGCGAGGACACGGCTACCCAGTGCCGTGAATCGGCTGCGCGGGGACCGGGCCGGGTGGCGAACAGCCGCGGCGGAGTCCATGGGTGCAGCCTAGCCGCGAATGCAGCGGTGCCCCGGCAGACTCGGCCGGGGCACCGCGATCGGATCGGGTCGGATCAGGAGGCAGGCGCCCAGCTGTCGGGCCCGAACACCTCGTAGTGGATGTTCTCGGCCGGGACGTTGCGCTCGATCAGGGCCTCGCGCAGCGAGAGCATGAACGGCAGCGGGCCGCACAGGTAGGCCTGGGTCTTCGGATCGAGCGGCAGATCGGAGATGTCGGCACGTCCGACGCGGACCGTCTCGAGCGGCCGGCGGTTGCCGAGGTCCTCGTACCAGCGGTACAGCTGGGCCGACGGGATCTTCTCGGCAAGGGTCTCGAGCTCGCGGCGGTGGGCGTGGCTCGCGACCGACCGGTCGGCGTGCAGGACCGCGACGGGACGCTCGTCGCCGACGCCGGCGAGATGATCGAGCATGCCGATCATCGGGGTGCATCCGATGCCGGCGGACGCCAACAGGATCGGGGTGTCGTCCTCGGTGAGTACGAGATCGCCGAAGGGAGTGGTGACTTCCAGCTCGTCGCCCTCGAAGACGTTGTTGTACAGGAAGTTCGACACCTCACCGGCGGGAAGCACGGTGCCGTCGGGTGCGGTGGTCTCCAGGACCCGCTTGACGGTGATACGCCAGTCGCCCTTCGCGGGTGCGCTCGACAGGCTGTACTGACGGATCTGGCGGGCGCCGTCGGGGAGGCGGACGCCGACCGAGAGGTACTGGCCCGGACGGAAGGTGGGCAGCGGGGAACCGTCGAGCGAGGTGAGCACGAACGAGACGGTGTCGGCGGACTGGTGGACGCGGTCGGCGACGCGGACGGTGCGCCAGACGTCGCCGGCCTCGACACCTGCGGCCCGGTACAGATCGGCCTCCATCGAGATGAGGGTATTGGCCATCAGCCAGTACAGCTCGTCCCACGCCTTCGCGACTTCCGGAGTCACTGCCTCTCCGAGGATTTCGACGATCGCCTCGAAGAGGTGCTTGTGGACGATCCAGTACTCGTCGGGCTTGATGCCGAGCGAGGCGTGCTTGTGGGCGATGCGGGACAGGATCGCCTCGACACGGGCGGGATCGGGATCGAGCTGGAGCGTCGCGAAGGCCGCGATCGATCCGGCGAGTGCCTTCTGCTGCTCACCCTGCTTCTGGTTGCCGCGGTTGAACAGATCGCGTTCGAGCTCGGGATGGGCGGCGAACATCTTGCTATAGAACAACGGGGTGATGTCGCCGATGGCGGCTCCCACCGCCGGGAGGGTCGCGGCGATGACGTCCTTGGATTCGGGTGAGAGCGGCATGGTGTGTCTCCTCGTGTGTGTCGTGACGGGCTGCACCGGCAGCCTCGCCGTGGGTCAGCGGCCGGTGGGTGGTTCGAGGGTGAGCAGGACCGGACCGGCGTCAGGGGTCGCCAGGTCGGCGATCGTGACGTCGTCGAGAGCGGCGTAGAAGGCGTCCTGTGCGGTACGCAGCTTCGAGCGCAGGGTGCAGCCGTGACGCAGGGGGCACGGCTTCGCTCCTTCGCACTCGACGACTTCTTCTTCACCTTCGAGGGCTCGGGTGAGCCATCCGAGGCTCGCCGTGCGGCCGAGTTCGGTGACGGTCAGGCCTCCGCCGCGTCCGCGGCGGGTGGCCACCACCCCGAGCTCGCCGAGTCGGGCGACGACCTTCGTCGTATGTGCGTACGACAGATCGAGCTGGTTTGCAATCGTTCTGGTACCGGGCATACTCCCCGCCGGGCCGGCGACGAGATGCATCACAACTCTCAGTCCGAGATCGGTGAACCGGGTGAGTTGCATGGCCCTACGCTAGTAAATTCGCATTCGCGATGACAATTTTATGTGACGCACATCGCTGTCGATGGAATGCATTGCCACCGAAGGAATCCCGATGTGATGACCAAAGTCCGTATCCGGACGTACCGGATCCGACTAGCCTCACGGACGTGAAACCTCTCGGTGAAGCACCCCGCGACCACAACCACGTAACCGTCGGTGCCGACGGTTCCCCGGCCTCCGAGCGGGCGGTGAGGTGGGCTGCCGCCACCGCGGCCGGCCGGAAGATCCCACTGCATCTCGTCCACGCGGTGGACTTCGCACCCTCGGGTTGGACGAAACTTCCCTTCTTCCGCCCCTCGCAGGTCTTCGAATGGAGCGAGGCCGAGGCTCAGGCACTCCTGAAGGAGGCTGCAGAGACCGCCGAGGCGGTGGCGCCGGACCTCGAGATCACCGCCGAGCTCGCCCTCACCGGAAGCGCCAAGTGGCTCGTCGAACTGTCCCGCACGTCGCGCATGATAGTCCTCGGGGCCACCGGCAGCACCAAGATGGGGGAGGCCTTCCTCGGTTCCACCCCGGTCTCCGTCGCCGGTCATGCCGAATGCCCGGTCGTCGTGGTGCGAGGACCGGAAGGGCCCGTCCCCGACGAGCGACCCGTCGTCGTCGGCGTGGACGGCAGCCCCGCGAGCCGCCAAGCGGTCGATCTGGCGTTCGAGGAGGCATCCTGGCGCAGGGTCGACCTCGTCGCCGTCCACGTCTGGAGCGACCTGAAAGTCGGGGAGATCGACGAGTCGCCCCTCGACTTCGATCCCCGCGCGTTCGAGGAGTACGAGCACTCCCTGCTGTCCGAGTGCCTCGCGGGCTACGGCGAGCGCTATCCGGACGTGACGGTCCACCGGAAGGTCTACGTCGACGGCCCCCGCGCCCATCTGCAGTCCTGGAGCGAGAAAGCCCAGCTCGTCGTGGTAGGGACTCGCGGCAGGGGAGGCTTCAAGGGGATGGTGCTCGGTTCTACCGGAAACGCGCTCATGCGCGAGGCGCGCTGCCCGGTGATGGTGGTGCGACCGGTCACCTCCTGACGGCGGTAGTGTGCGGGGCACATGGACGATCGCGCCCCCGAACGGGGGTGTGCAGCAGGGACGAAGGTGGCGCATGCGCATCGGGATGGGACTGAACTACAGCGGAGGTTTCGCGGAGACCGCGGCGGAGGTGGCCGACCTGGAGAAGGCCGGCCTCGACATCGTGTTCGTACCCGAGGCCTATTCGTTCGATGCGGTGAGTCAGCTCGGCTATCTGGCGGCGAAGACCTCCCGGGTCGAACTCGCCTCCGGCATCCTCCAGTTGTTCACCCGGACACCGACGCTCACCGCCATGACGGCGGCCGGTCTGGACTTCGTCTCCGACGGCCGATTCGTGCTCGGTGTCGGCGCGTCGGGCCCTCAGGTCATCGAAGGTTTCCACGGCGTTCCCTACAACGCGCCGCTGGGTCGCACCCGCGAGATCGTCGACATCTGCCGGCAGGTGTGGCGCCGCGAGAAGGTGGACCACCAGGGCAAGTACTACCAGATCCCGCTGCCCGAAGACCGCGGCACCGGACTCGGCAAGCCGCTGAAGATCATCAACAAGCCTGTGCGCGAACGTATCCCGATCATCATCGCGTCGCTCGGCCCGAAGAACGTCGAGATGACCGCCGAGATCGCCGAGGGCTGGCAGCCGCTGTTCTATTACCCGGAGAAGGCCGCCGACGTGTGGGGCGAATCGATCGCGAAGGGCAAGGCCAAGCGCGATCCCGCACTCGGCGACCTGCAGATCTACGCGCAGACCCCGCTCGCCATCGGCGACGACGTCGACCACATGCTCGACTGGGTCCGGCCCATGGTCGCGCTGTACGTCGGCGGCATGGGCGCCAAGGGCAAGAACTTCTACAACGACCTCGCGATCCGCTACGGCTACGCGAAGGAAGCCGAGACCATCCAGGAGCTCTACCTGGCCGGCAAGAAGGAGGAGGCGGCCGCGGCGGTGCCCGTCGAACTGCTCCGCTCGATCTCCCTGATCGGTTCGGAGGGCTTCGTGCGGGAGCGAGTCGCTGCCTTCGCGGAGGCCGGGGTCACCACCCTCAACGTCACCCCCTTCGCGGCCGACACCGCAGGTCGTGTGCGACTGATCGAACAGCTGCGGCAGATCTGCGGCTGACCCACCGAGAAAGGTTCCTCGTGCGATGACCGAGAACAAGCCGATCGTCGTGGCCGTCGACGGATCCGACGCGTCCACGACCGCGGTGCACTGGGCGGCACGGACGGCTGCGATCCGCGGCCTGCCGTTGCGCATCGTCACCGTCGTGCACATCCCCGCCTTCTACTACTCCGAGCCCTACCTCGCGCAGAGCTTCCACGAGGAGATGAAGGCGACGGCCCGCGACCGGCTCGACAACGCGGCCGTGCTCGCCCGGCAGATCATCGACGAGAACCGTCACGGGAACGTCGAGATCACCACCGAACAGCTCGAAGGCAAGGTCGTTCCCACGCTCATCGCACAGGCCGAGCACGCCGACCGGCTCGTCGTCGGCTCGCGCGGCCTCGGCGAGGTGAAGGGCCTGCTCGCCGGTTCGGTCTCCACGGCGGTCGTCTCGCACGCGATGGCGCCCGTCGTCGTGGTGCGGGGCCGCACCTTCGACGGTGCGCCGCCGACAAAGGGGCCCGTCGTCGTCGGTGTCGACGGCTCGGTCTCGTGCCGCGACGCGGTGGAGGTCGCGTTCGAGGAGGCATCCGCACGCGGCGCGACGCTCGTCGCGGTGAACGTGTGGAGCGACGTGAGCGTCCAGCCCTCGCTCGGCGCCGTCCCGGAGGACCCGCACTGGAGCCGGATCCAGACCGGTGAGGAGATCGTGCTCGCCGAACGTCTCGCCGGATACCAGGAGCGGTACCCGGACGTCACCGTCGAACGTGTCGTCGCCCGCGACCGGCCGGTGCGAGTGCTCAGCGAATACGCCGAGGCCGCACAGCTTCTCGTGGTCGGAACCCGCGGACGCGGCGGCTTCAAGGGGTTGCTGCTCGGCTCCACGAGCAATGCGCTGATCCAGACCGCGGACTGCCCGGTCCTCGTCGTCCGGTCGAAGCAGACCGAGGACTGATCCCGGACGAGGGAGCGATGCGGGGCGTCACCCGAAGTCGTCGACGCCCCGCTCGCGCAGTTCCCTCCACGCGTCGGCCGGATGCACGCCGCGGCTGATCGCGCCGTTCTCGATGAGCACCCCGAGCATCTGCGAGAGTACGAACGCGACGTCCTCGACGCGCCCGCACTCGTAACGGGCGGACAGCCACCCGGAGACGTTGCCGGCCTTGGCGGCCTGTGCCATGTCCAGGGCCGTGCGGAACAACTCGCGGGTCGGATCGTCGATCGGATCCTCGGTCGGTGCGCTCATCGTCACCTCGATCTCTCTTCTCGTCAGAAACCCACGCGCAGGATCACCAGCGGCACGACCGGCAGGTCGAGCATCTCTGCCAGGCGCGAACCGGCGTCCTCGACCCGCAGCGGATGCGTCACGACCGACGCCGACAATCGCGCATCGATGGCCGCGAGCCAGCACCGCTCCACCGCCGCGCCCACCCGGACCAGATCCGCCGGCGAGGTGGACGGGGCGGAGAACAGCAGCACCGATTCGCGCGCGATCGCCGCCGCCAGCGCATCGACGTCGGGGATCCCCGACGTGACCATGGCCTCGCCGGCCGCGCCGTGTTCGTCGAGGGTCGCGCTCCAGGTGGTGACCACCTCGGCGTTGCCGCGCGGCTGCCAGTGGGAGGTCCACGAGAACATCTCCCGCTGGTAGTGCGGGTGACGCCGGCGGGCCTCCGCCGCATAGGCGAGCACCTGCGCCAGGGCGACGGCCTCGTCGGCGGCGAGCAGACGCACGTCGACGTCGGGTATCTCCCCGGCCGCGGCGACGACGTCTGCGAGCGTCGCCGTCGGCACCGGGATGTCGGTGAACGATTCGCGATGGCTGCGCCGATGCGAGATGGCGGCGTACAACCGCAGGTCGCGGCTACTCGGGGTACCCGAGCCGAGCGTCTCGATCCGGGCGATGAGCTCCGGACGTTGCGGATCGGGCAGCACCGAGGTGCGCGATCGGTTGCCGAGGACCCGGATCGCGAGCTCGAGATTCGCGAGGGCCGTGCCACACGAGATCAACCGGTCGACGCGCAGCGGGTCCGGTCCCGGCTCGGCGAACTCGAGGCGTTCCTCCAGTTCGGCGCTGTGATCGGGCAGTCGCAGATTCCACGGTTGCGTGTCGTGTACCGAGGGTGCCTCCACCACCGCACGCGCAATGATCTCGGTGTCACCGAGCGACCAGGTTCCGGCATCGACAGTCACGACATCCTCCGCGTCGGCTCGTTCGCCCTACATGTCCACCTCTGCCCTTCCAGCGTCTCCCGAGCGGCGCCCGCGGGGCAGGGGGAGAAGGTCCCCAGATGGGCGTCGAACGGCCCCGAGGACGTGGGTATCGCGGTACACCTGGGACAATGACGGGACAGCATGTCAACGAAAGGTGCCCGAGATGACCCGCGTGTTCCTCGTCGACGATCACGAGATCGTGCGGCGCGGCCTGGTGGATCTGCTGAGCAGCGTGCCCGACTTCACCGTCGTCGGTGAGGCCGCCTCGGTGGGCGAGGCCCTGGCCCGCGTGCCCGAGAGCGGCGCCGACGTCGCGGTGCTCGACGTGCGGCTTCCCGACGGCAACGGTGTCGAACTGTGCCGCGAGCTGCGTACCCGCATGCCGGGTCTGCGCGCCCTGATGCTCACCTCCTACGCCGACGACGAGGCACTCTTCGACGCGATCATGGCGGGTGCCTCGGGGTTCGTGCTCAAGCAGATCCTCGGCACCGACCTCGTCTCGGCGATCCGCACCGTCGGCGAGGGCGGCTCGTTGCTGGACAGCCGTGCCACCGCCGCCCTCATGGAGCGGATCCGGGCATCGCGCACGGCCGATCCACTGGCCGAGCTGTCGGAGCAGGAACGCGCCGTCTTCGAACTCATCGGTGAAGGCCTGACCAACCGCGAGATCGCCGAGCGGCTGTTCCTCGCGGAGAAGACCGTGAAGAACTACGTCTCGCGGCTGCTGGCGAAGCTCGGCATGCAGCGCCGCACGCAGGCCGCGGTGCTCGCCACCGAGCTGCGCAACGAGCGCGGCAAGCCGACGTCCTAGTCCGACGCGGGCGGGACCCGTTCCGTCAGAGCGGGACCGCCCACAGCACCCGGGTGCCGCGCGGGTGGGCCGGACCGATCTCGCACGACCCGCCGCACTGCACGGCGCGCCGCTCGAGGTTCGCCAGCCCGCTGCGGCGAGGCATGTCGGGCAGACCCGTGCCGTCGTCGAGGATCTCGATCCGGAAATCGTCCTGAACCGAGACCGACACCGAGATGTTGTCGGACTGGGAATGGCGCAGCGCGTTGCTCAGCCCCTCGCGGAGAACAGCCTCGGCATGCGGGTGGATGCGCATCGGCACCAGCGTGTCGATGGGTCCGACGAACTGCACGTTGGGCGCCACCGAGGAGTGGATGCTCAGGTCGCCCACCACGTCCAGCAGTCTCCGGCGCAGACTGTTCGACGCCGCCGCGCCGGTGGTGTGCAGATCGAAGATGGTCGTGCGGATCTCGCGCACCGTCCGGTCGAGCTGTTCGATCGCGTGGCGGATCACCTCCACGACGCGTTCGGTACCCGCACCGTCCGCGGTCGCGCTCTGCAAGCTCATACCCGTGGCGAACAGGCGCTGGATGACGTTGTCGTGCAGGTCCTGTGCGATGCGATCGCGATCGGCCAGCACGTCGAGCAACCGCTTCTTGCGTTGCTGTTCGGCGAATTCGAGGGCCACGGCCGCGAGGTTCGCCATGGATTCGAAGCGGGCCACGTCCTCGTCGTCCCACGGTTCGGTACCGGCCTCGCGGGTCGCGACGAGCACACCCGTGACCGTCGACGTCGCCGACAGCGGCAGCACCACCGCGTGGCCCTCGTCGCCCTGCTCCATCGGTGGCAGTCCCTCGAGAGTGTCGAGGTGCATCGGCTGCCTGCTCTTGAGCGCTTTCAGCACAGGCGATCCGGTGAGATCGAAACGCTTGTCCTTCCCGCACGGCGCCGCGGGGGACGCGGCCTGCAGGCGGCCGTGGTGGCCGTCGACGAGCATCACATAGGCGCCCGCACACCGGGCGAGTTCGCGGACCTGGCCGGTGAGCATCGACAGCGTCTCGTCCACCGACCCACCCATCAGCAGCCGGGAGTTGATGGATGCCATTGCGGTAAGCCATCTCTCGCGGTCGAGGGAGCCCTCGAACAGGCGCGCGTTCTCGACGGCCACACCGGCGGACATCGCGAGCACCTTGAGGATCACCTCGTCCTCTTCGGTGAACTCGGGTGCGCCCAGTTTCTCGGTGAGGTAGATGCTGCCGAAAACCTTGCCGCGCACCATGATCGGAGTTCCGAGGAAGCTCTTCATGGGCGGATGGTTGGGCGGGAAACCGATGGAGGCGGAATGCTTCGACAGGTCGCCGAGACGGACCGGCCGGGGATCGTTGATGAGCAGACCCAGGATGCCCCGGCCCTCGGGCAGATGGCCCATCACCTCGCGCTGCGTCGGATTGATCCCGACGTACACGAACTCCGACAGACCACCGTCGGCGGCGCGCACGCCGAGCGCGCCGTAGCGGGCGTCGAGAAGGGCGGTCGCGGCGGAGACGATGCGCTGGAGCATGGAGTCGAGTTCGAGACCCGACCCCACGACGAGCACCGCTTCGAGCAGTCCGCGCAGGGTCGTCGGGGCGTCGACGGAATCGTCGAGCCGGTCGCGGAGCTCGGCGAGCAGCGTGTCGATGGCGACGTCGGTGGGTTCGATCATGACTTCTTCTCTTCCAGCAGGTGCAGCGCGGCGGACACGGCGGATTCCGAGGGATCCGTCTTCGCGCGGCTCAGGTCGTGTGCGGCCCCGGTGACCTCGATGAGAGTCGTGGCCGCGGGCAGGAGATCGAGTGCCTCCCGCAGTTCGTCGAAGGTACCGAAGGGGTCGCGGTCGCCGTGGACGAACACCGTGGGCACCGATATCTTCGGCAGGTGCTCGGTGCGCAGCTTCTCCGGCTTGCCCGGGGGATGGAGGGGATAGGACAGCAGGACGAGGGCGTCGGCGATGCCGGGTTCGTCGGCCGCGAGCATCGACGTCTGCCGGCCGCCGTAGGAGACGCCGCCGAGCAGTAAGGGCCCGGACACGCGGTCGCGCAGCTCCGCGGCCGCGGCAGACACACCCTCGCGGTCCTCCGCGGCGCGGGACGGCTGCGGGGGTCCCTTGGGCTTGCGACGGCGAAACGGCAGGTCGTAGCGCAGGGCGAGGAAGCCGGCATCGGCGAACCGGGAGCACATCAGCTGCAGGATCCGGGCGTCGCAGTTGCCGCCGGCGCCGTGCGTCAACGCGACGGCACCCCGCGGACTGCCCTCGGGAAGATGCAGGTGACCGGCCACGGTGCCGGTGTCCAGCGGTTCGACATTCACACCGATACGGTAACCGCCGCGTCGGCGACGGCACCGGTGACGAAGCCGTAGACGCTCTTGTGGAGGACGTCGATCGCCAGCTCGGAACGGGGCCACGTTTGCGGGGGTGCTCCCACGCCGGTCGCGTTCTCGAGGATCTGGTCGTTGGTCAGACGGACGACGGTGAACTTCGACGATGCGAGCGGCCCCCGCAGGCCCACCTCGGCCATGACCGAACGCAGGACGCCGAGGGCGATATCCTGCCCGAAGTGCATCGCCCAGTTCAGGGCGGTCGAGCGCTGTCCGGCCGATTCCGAGGCGCCCGTCAACCGTGCGAGTACGCGGCCCGGCACGTGGGAGTTCGGTCGCCCGGTGACGGCCTGCTCGATCTTCTCCCCGATGGTCATGGCGGCCACGCCGGCCGCACCGGCGACCAGGCCTGTGGCCCTGGCTGTCGTGCTCGCCGTCCGCTGGTACGGCGGGATGGGGCGGGCCCGAGCACGGGCGGTCACCGTCGGTCGCGCTCGACCGGCCGTATGAGCCGTACCCACATGCGGTGCAGCATCGCGGCGAACACCGCGACCCAGGCCGCCACCGCGACCCACAATTCGGCGGCGCCGATCGCGCCGACCAGTGGCAGATCGTCGGCGCGACCCAGATACATCCCCGCGATCGCGTACATGCCGAGCGGGAAGACGATCGACCACAGGGACGAGTCGTAGTCCAGCCGCACCCGGTGGACGCGGTGTCGCCACCAACCGGCCGCGACGAGCGGGGGGAGCAGCCACGTCGCGAAGACCCAGATGACGACGGCGAGGCCCGCGATCAGTCCGCGGGTCGCGTCGACCATCGGTGCGTCGTCCATCTCGACGATCCGTGAACCCGCCACGACGGTGATCGAGCACGCTCCCATCGACACCCAGTAAGGGGCTCTCCGCATTTGAGCGGGGCGTGTGCTGATTTCATGCTGCTGGTCTCTGCCCTCGGGTGAGGGCGATGTGGACCATGATGCGCCTTCGGTAGTTGTCCATGTTGGTGAAGCCGCATCCGACACGCTTGGTTTGCTTGATGATCCGGTTGAAGCCCTCGGTGCGGGCGTTGGTCACGTCCTCGGTGAGCGCGACGAGCACCGCTGGCCACCAGGTGTCGATCGTGGTCGCCAGGCGGCTGGTTTCCTCCATGTCGGCGCGGGCGGCGGCGTCGTAGAAGTCGTACAGCCTGCGCCGGATCTGGTGCGGCTGGTGTTCGGCCAGCAGCAGGCGCAGGCGTTCCTTGACGGCATGCGCGGCGGCCGTGCAGTTGCCGGGTGATCCGTTGACGGACCTGGGTGACCATGAGGTTGGCGAGGGCGACGAGATGCCACTTGTCGACTGCGATCCGCGCGTCCGGCAGGGCGGTGCGGATCCCGGATCGACAGGTACAACAGCGCCCGCCCGCACACCCGCCTCGGCAACGCCCCACCCGCCGAGTACGAGGCAGCGCACTGCGCTGAGCCCACCAAGTCATCGCGACCGGCAATGACACCTGCATAGACGTGGCATCAACGCGTAGATGTTTCAGTTTCTTCTGTGCTGGGGCTGTGTCAGGTGCTGGACCGGGTGTAGGCAGCGGCGCGCACCACATCGTCGTCCTCCAGTCCAGCTCCTAGTGCTCCGCCCACGGTGGCCAGGCTGGCGGTGAGCCAGCTGATCTTCGCGTAGTCCAAAGCGTTCACTGGGTGACCGGCGACACCGGCCAGTACCTGCTCGTCGATGAGCAGCAGCGCGCCGACCCAGGACAGGATGAATAAGCCGAGGTAGAACACCACAACCCCGATGGCCACGGTCGCGGTGGTGGCCAAATTGAACAGGATCACCTGCTCACGTTGGGCTCGCCGCCGTGGGCGCTCCCACAAGTCGGCTCCCAGGATCAGGGTGGCACTCACCGCCCCGATCGCCATCACCGCCAGCAGGACCAGGCGCACCGGCCCGTAGGCCATGGCCAGTACCCATAGGTCCGAGGCCACCAATGTCAGCATGCCGGTGGCCGCTGCCACGACCATCGCCCGGGAGAGCCGGGCCACGAAGGCCCAAGGCTGGTTGGCGCGGATCATGCCCAGCAGCAACCGCACGTTGCCGCTCAGCACTCGGGCCGTGAACTGCACGACGTTGTCGTCCGGGCGTTCGTCGAGATCGGTGGACAGCTGGTGGGCTCTTCGAGCAAGATCCCGCTGGGCGTTGAGGTCTTCGGCGTCGTAGCCCAGGAGCTGCCCGACCACGTGCACGGTGGTCTCTTGCACCTTCTGCCGCACGTGCACGGCTCCCAGGGTTGGGACGGAGACCAGTCCTACCCCGTGCACGGGGCTGAGCTGGGTGAGCACCGGACGTCGGCCGGTCTTCAGGGGGATCTCGGTGAGCACCACGGCCAAATCCCAGTTCTCCTCCAGCACGCGGTTTCGGGCCGCCTCCAGCAGGTCCAAGGTCTCGGTGGGTGGATCGACCAGCCGGTCTTCGGCCATCTTCAGTTGCCAGCGCACTCCCGGATACCGCTGCACCAAAATCTTGCGCACCGAGGTGGTGACCTCGGGGCCGAGCATCGCACTCAGGGATGGTGAGACCACCAGGCCGATGAGCAGCTCGGCATCGGAAAGGGGTTCGGCAGGATCGGCGGTGGATCGGCGACGCTTAGCAGTCACCGCTCCATGGTGAGGCAACCACGGGCCGATTGCCACTGGCTCGATGGAGCCCCAAGGTTTCGTGCAGCACCGCGGGCCGGATTCGGTGGTCGCCTCGATCCCGGAGAGAGCGGTGCTGCTCACTGCGAAATCCTCTCCCCGCCGACGCCGCCAGCGCGAAGACATCACAGCCAGCGGGCCCGGGACCTGCCGGTGTCGAGGACGGCTTCTCGATGATGCTGCAGTGACGGATCGGTTGAAGTGCTTCGGCGGTGTGGGAGCAGTGATCAGCGTGGGGCCGGTCGATTCCGTTCGGACAGGTGATGCATCGACTGCCCAGCGGCAGGTGCGGTACTGATGCGGGGGTACCCGGTGCAGGGGTGTCAAGGCCCAGCTCCGAAGACGGCAAGCCGGGCACGTGAAAGGCGAATTATGGCCCGCCGCAACCCGAGCGGGAAGGCATGTGTGGCACGAGGCGCCGAAGACGGGCCGGGCGTTTACTGCAGAGATAAATGGCTCTCCGCATTTGAGCGGGGCGTGTGCTGATTTCATGCTGCTGGTCTCTGCCCTCGGGTGAGGGCGATGTGGACCATGATGCGCCTTCGGTAGTTGTCCATGTTGGTGAAGCCGCATCCGACACGCTTGGTTTGCTTGATGATCCGGTTGAAGCCCTCGGTGCGGGCGTTGGTCACGTCCTCGGTGAGCGCGACGAGCACCGCTGGCCACCAGGTGTCGATCGTGGTCGCCAGGCGGCTGGTTTCCTCCATGTCGGCGCGGGCGGCGGCGTCGTAGAAGTCGTACAGCCTGCGCCGGATCTGGTGCGGCTGGTGTTCGGCCAGCAGCAGGCGCAGGCGTTCCTTGACGGCATGCGCGGCGGCGATCTCGTTGGTCGGATCCTCGGCGGCGAGGGCGGCGTTGAACCGGGCCTTTTGCTTCACGGTGAGGTGCTCGTAGCCGGTGAGCAGCAGTTGCCGGCTGGCCCAGACTTTGTCGGTGGCGGTGCCGCGGCGGCCGTGCAGTTGCCGGGTGATCCGTTGACGGACCTGGGTGACCATGAGGTTGGCGAGGGCGACGAGATGCCACTTGTCGACTGCGATCCGCGCGTCCGGCAGGGCGGTGCGGATCCCGCCCGCGTACGGCGCGGACGGGTCGATCACGACCAGGTCGATGCCGGCCCGGAACGCGGGTGTCTGCAGCGCGAGCCAGTCGATCACGCACGCCCCGGAGCGTCCCGGGGTCAGCCCGAGAAGGTGCCCGGGCAGGGTGGGGTCGGCGTTGACGAACGAGGTCATCCACGGGTTCGACGGTGTCCAGCCGGCCTCTTCGAGCACCCAGCGCACCGACCGGGCGCGGGTCTCGTCGATGTTGAGCACGCGGGTGGGTTCCGGCTCGGGCAGCCACTGGTTGGCCAGTGCGATGAGCGCCCGGTGCGCGGTCGACCACGCCACCTGGTACTCGCTAGCGACCTCGCTGACGGCGCGGTTGCCCGACGCGATCGCCGAACCGATCTTCTCTCGTAGCCGGGTCGTGAGCCGCGACCGTGCCGGCGCAGCGCGGGACTGCTGCGTGAATGTCGCTGCCCCACAGGCCGGTTCGCGGCACACCAAGCGCCGTTTGAGCCACCACAGATCGGTTCTTTGGCCGGAGGCAGGCAAGTCCTTGACTCGAACCAGTGGCCGCTCCTTGATCCTTGAGGTGAGCACCCCGCACTCGGGGCAGGCGCCCTCCGGGTCGATGACCTCGATGACGACACGCACCGTGTCGGCATCGATTCGTTCGAGCTGCGGGACGGTGAACTCGTCCTCCAGCCCGAGCAGCACTGACGTACCCTCGTTCATGCTCGTGGTCTCGCTGTTGTCGCGTTGTGAGAGACCAACAGCATGTCGGGGCCACGAGCCCCATCAACTACCGGGCACCCCGCTCAAGCGCGAAGAGCCCAGTAAGGGGCGGTCAGGTCGGTGGGTCGCAACGGGTACTCCAACATCCGAACCGCGGCGAAGACGCCGGCCGCCGCGTACAGGAACAGCCCGACGCCCCAGGTGAACACCGCGAGGGCGGCGAGGAGCCGGTCCAGTTCGCGGTAGACCGGTTGGAGCGTGGCCGCGGCGATGGCCACCGACTCGCTGGCGACGACCCAGATGAACCACGTTCCGTTCGCCTTCGCGAGGACGGGACGCTCCGCCGTGCCGAGCACGGCGGTCCACGGGACGACATATCCGAGCACCAGCCACGTCGCCGCCGCGCCCACGAGTAGTACGGCCGCGGTGGAATGCCAGCCGTCCATCATCAGGCGTACGCCGAGCACGTTGCTGCCCGCGACGAAGGTGAAGAAGCCGAACGCCCGTCCGGAATCGGCGAGATCGGCGCGGACCTCGTCGCGGAACGCGAAGAACCGCCACACCGACAGGGCCACCAGCGTCGCGTATCCGATCGCGGACACGATCAGCAGCACGGCCGATGCGAGGTGGAAACCGCGGAGGTGGAGTCCGGTGGACACGATTCCGCCGGCCATGACGAAGGCGAAGTAACCCGGCGCGAGGATGCGGACTTCTTCGCGGAGACGGGAAGGGGCCTGCACTGCGTGCCCGCTACTTCAGCAGGCGGGACATCCGCCGGTCGGCGAGGACCTTCCCTCCGGTCTGGCAGGTCGGGCAGTACTGGAACGAACGGTCGGTGTAGGAGACCTCGCGGACGGTGTCGCCGCACACCGGGCACGGCTCACCGGTGCGGCCGTGCACGCGCAGCCCCGACCGTTTCTCGCCCTTGAGGCGCGCCGCGTCCTGCCCGACCGAGCGCGTGACGGCATCGGTCAGCACCGACCGCATCGCCCCGTAAAGGGCGGTCGCCGCGTCGTCGGTGAGCTTGCCGGCGGTCGCGAACGGCGACTGCTGAGCGACGTGCAGGATCTCGTCGGAGTAGGCATTGCCGATGCCCGCGAGAACCTTCTGATCGGTGAGCAGCGTCTTGAGGCGCGAGGTGCTGTCGGTCAGGAGCTCGGCGAACTCGTCGCGGGTGAGGGCGAGCGCGTCGGGGCCGAGGCGGGCGATGCCGGGCACCTGCTGCGGATCGTCGACAATCCAGACCGCGAGGCGCTTCTTCGTGCCGGCCTCGGTGAGATCGAAGGCCGGTGTCGTCGCGTCGGGGGCGAACAGGTGCACGCGGAGGGCGAGCGGACCGCGACCGAGTTTCGGGGGAGTCTGCGACGGTTCGTCGAGCCAGCGCAACCAGCCGCCGCGCGACAGGTGCGTGATCAGGTGCAGCCCCGAGCAGTCGATCGCGAGGAACTTGCCGAAGCGCACCGCTCCGGTGATGTCGCGTCCCTGCAGCGCCGTGATCGGCGGGTCGGCCGTCTGCAGTACGTTCAGCGCCGCGACGTCGATGCGTCCGATGACGCTGCCGACCGCGTGCTCGCGCAGGAACACCGCAAGTGCTTCCACCTCGGGGAGCTCGGGCATGGGAACAGGCTACGGTCGCCGGGCCGTTCGCGGGTGGCGACGGACACCTTCGACCCACCGATAGACTGCGCTCGTGACTGTGTCGACGCCCTACGAAGACCTGATGCGCCTGATCCTCGAGACCGGCGCGGAGAAGGCGGACCGTACCGGAACCGGCACGCGGAGCCTGTTCGGCCATCAGATGCGCTTCGATCTGTCCGAGGGCTTCCCGCTGATCACCACGAAGAAGGTGCACCTGAAGTCCATCGTCTACGAGTTGCTGTGGTTCCTGCGCGGCGACTCCAACGTCAAGTGGCTGCAGGAGCACGGCGTGACGATCTGGGACGAGTGGGCCGCACCCGACGGCGATCTGGGCCCGGTCTACGGCGTGCAGTGGCGCTCGTGGCCGACCCCCGACGGGCAGCACATCGACCAGATCGGCCAGGTGATCGAGACCCTGCGCACCGACCCCGATTCGCGGCGCATCCTCGTCTCGGCGTGGAACGTGGCCGAGCTCGACAAGATGGCGCTCATGCCGTGCCACGCCTTCTTCCAGTTCTACGTGGCCGACGGCAAGCTCAGCTGCCAGCTCTACCAGCGCAGCGCCGACATGTTCCTCGGCGTGCCGTTCAACATCGCCAGCTACGCGCTGCTCACCCACATGGTCGCGCAGCAGACCGGACTCGAGCCGGGAGAGTTCATCTGGACCGGCGGCGACTGCCACATCTACTCGAACCACATCGAGCAGGTCACGGAGCAGCTCACCCGTGATCCGTATCCCTACCCGACGTTGAAGCTGCACCCGCGCGACTCGATCTTCGACTACCGCTACGAGGACGTCGAGGTGGTCGGCTACCGGCACCACCCGGCGATCAAGGCGCCGGTGGCCGTCTGATGGGGGATGTCACCCTCGTCTGGGCTCAGGCACGTGGTGGTGTGATCGGCCGGGAGAACACCATCCCGTGGCACATCCCCGAGGACATGGCGTTCTTCAAGGACGCGACGATGGGAAAGCCGGTGATCATGGGCCGGCTCACCTGGGATTCACTGCCGCCGAGGTTCCGGCCGCTACCGGGACGCCGGAACATCGTCGTCACCCGCAACGTCGAGTGGTCGGCCCAGGGCGCCGAGACCGCGACGAGCCTCGAGGACGCACTGACACTCGCCCGTGAGGACGAGGTCGTCGTCATGGGTGGGGGCCAGATCTACGCGCAGGCGATGCCGTTCGCGAAGCAGCTGCTCGTGACCGAGGTCGACCTCGACGTCGCAGGAGATGCGACCGCACCTCCGATCGGCGCCGAGTGGGTGGCGGATCCCGGAGAATGGCTGACGTCCACCAAGGGAATCAGGTTCCGCTGGATCCGGTACGCCCGAAGCTGAGTTCTCGCGGCGGCATCTGAGCGATACTGCGGTACATGGACAAGCTCTCCTTGACCGCCATGGCACGGCAGCAGCTCAAACTCGCAGCGACGTCCAGCAGCGGACGCAGCTCCCAGACGGTTTTCGGTGGGCATACCAAGCACCTGCGGCAGACCGTCGTCGCGTTGCTGGCGGGGCACGAACTCGGCGAGCACGACAGCCCGGGCGAGGCGACCCTGCAGGTGCTGTCGGGTCAGCTCCAGCTCGTCGCCGGCAACGACGTGTGGAAGGGTTCGGCGGGCGACATGATCATCATCCCGCCGGTCCGGCACAGCGTCAGCGCCATCGAGGACGTCGCCTTCCTGCTCACCGTCGCCAAGTAGCGTCGCTCACTGCACGCGCCGAGTAGCGACGCTCATTGCGCGCGTCGAGAAGCGGCGCTTACTGAACAGGTGCCGGAGCGGCGTACCCGCGGTAGCCCTCCCACGCGAGGCGGCGCTCGCGACGCGGATCGTGCTCGATGCGCGTGACCTCGTCGAAAATCACTGTCGCGCGGTCCTTCTCGTCGTAGGGTGGCCACGACGGCAGTGGTTCACCGTGCCGGGCCACGTTCAGCCACTGGCGCTGCATCGCCCCGGCGGCCGTCCGCAGGCCGCGTCGCCCACCGAGTGCCGTGAGCGCCCGGCCGAGCGGTTCGTCGGTCTGGTCGAAGACCGCGAGCAACTCCACCGCGTGCGTCGCGTCGAAGCCCGTCCAGCGCAGCACTCGCGGCGCGAGATCGAAGCGGTACATGAAGGTCGGCGCGAAACGCGAATGTGCCTGCGCGAACTGCACGGACGGATACCAGAAGGTGAGGTCGCCGCCGAGATCGATCGCGGCACGCTCGTCCGGATATCCCGGATAGATCCCCGTGATGCGATCCTTCGCCTCGGGATCTGTCGCGGCGAACAGTGCGTCGATCCGCCGAGGGTTCGTCGGCAGCGCGTCGAGGAACTTCGGGAACAGTGCACCTTCGCGGTCGTTCGTCCCGAGCACGAGCGGAACGGGATGCGCCGCGCCCGTCTCGTACGCCTCGAGCGGTTGGAGCGGAACGAAATCGCCGTCGACGACCGGGCCGAAGGGATGCAGACCGGGAGTCGCGCGCAGTACCTGCGCCCCGAGGCGCGATCCCACCCGCCCGAGTTCGACGGGGGAGGTGTCGAGCAGCGCCTGCGCGGCGGTATCCGGATCGGCACCGAGCAGTTCGACGAACTTCCGGCCCCATTCGGCCGAGCGGTCGGAGGTGACGACGAGATTCGGCGCCGGGCTCTGTGCGATCGCGGCGGAGAACAGTCCGCGCGCGGCGGGTGTCGCGAGCAGGGTCGTCACCGAGGTGCCGCCGGCGGACTCGCCGAAGATCGTCACGTTGTCGGGGTCGCCGCCGAAGGCCGCGATGTTGCGCTGGACCCATTCGAGCGCCGCCACCTGGTCGCGCAGACCGAGATTGGAATCGAATCGGACCGAATCGGTGGAGAAGGACCCGAAGTCGAGATAGCCGAGCGCTCCGAGACGGTAGTTGATCGACACGTAGACTACGTCGCCGCGTCGGACCAGCGACTCGCCGCCGTAGACCGACAGGGCACTCGTGCCGAGGGTGAAGGCGCCGCCGTGGATGAACACCATGACCGGTCGCGGTGCATGGACCCGACCGGCGGGGGCGAGCACGTTGAGGGTCAGGCAGTCCTCGTCGGGACGCACTCGCACCCCGCGACGACCGGTCTCGGCGTAGCGCGGACGCTGCGGGGGCATTTCCGAACTGCGTCGCATCGCGCACTCCCGTCCAGGGCTCGACCGGTTGCGGCGCCCGCAGCCGCAGCGGGCCCACCGGGGGAGCGGCGTAGGGAATGCCGCGCCAGGCGAGGAGGCCGTCGAGCCGGGTGCCGCGGACGGTTCCGTCGGCGAATGTGACGTGGGTCTCGGGCGTCATGCTCCGCACTGTACGTGACGGGGCGTCACGGTAGCCGCCGTGTCCACCGTCGACGTCACCAGAAGTGGGGCTCGAGGCCTCGGCCCGCGAGCTCTGCCCGTACGTAGGTGTGCAGCGTCGCGGTGTCGGGGAAGCGCTCCTCGTCGAGGGCGACGAACGCGAGTGTGTACCGCTCGTCGGTGTGGCAGGCGTAGACCGACAGGCGGGTCGTGGTGCGGGCCGGCCGGGTGTCGAGTCCCGGGTGCATAGCGCGCATCGCGATCCCGGTGGTGCGGTACGGGCCCAGCGTGGTGAGCTCGCGGGGCACCGCGCCGATGTTGGAACACAACAGGTCCCGCTCACCGGCACCGCGCGCGACGCGGGCGGCGATCCGGTCGGGGAGGAGTTGCAGGATCTCGGCCGGCATGTTGTGCGGCGCGCCCTCCCGCGGCTGCGAATAGGCGTGCGCGGCGCGGGCCCGGATGGAGGCGAGCGTGTCGCCGTCGTCGACGGTGATCCCCACCATCGACACGCCGTTGGAGACGGTTCCTTCCTTCCGGTCGTCGACCGGAACGGAGATGCGCACGGGGAACGGGATGCGGGCGCGCCGGGCGACACCGGCGGACAAGGCGAGCAGCAGGGCGTTCGGGCTGCCGTCCTCCGCGGCCGCGACGGCCTTCCACTGCGCCGCGTCGACGTCGACGAGCGCGGTGCGCGGTCGCGAGTGCACCGACTGCGGCGCGGTCGGTTTCTCCGTGCGAGGTGTGTACTTCACGCGGCGCAGCCCGCTGCCGACCTTCCGGAACAACTGCATCGCATCGCGTAGGTCGGATCGGCGACCGGGGTCGGGTCGTCGCGGCCGGTCGGCGAGCGCGTCGGCGACCGCGCGGACGAATCCCCGCGCGTCGGTCAGGACGTGCGAGCACACGATCGACAGTGCGGTGCCGCCGCTCGTGAGTCGGGTCGCGGCGACCGCCCAGCCGGGACCGAGCTCGGGATCGACGTCCACGTTCGCGTGCTCGTCGGCCCAGGCGAGGAGCTCGTCGTCGGGGATGGGGGTCGCGGGATAGCGCAGTGGATGGACGTGCGTGTTGGGTTCGAAGCGGGGGCGTGCACCGGGAACCCGGGGACGGACCACACGGCGACCGAGCGGGCCTTCGGACAGCACGTCGTGCAGGGACAGCAACAGGGTCGCGTCCACGGTCTCGTCGGTGCGCCACAGACCCTGCATCACCGACGGCAGGCCGGTTCCTTTGTGGCGGTGGAGGAACATCTCGTCCACGACGCTCAGGCGATTCACAATCCCGACCGTAGCGCCGACCGTTGACCGAAGCACTGAACCGAGGTTCAATCCTTGGTGTGGCGTACCGGCGGACACCCGCAGTGCAGGAGCGCCTCGACGCGCAGCGCGAGGCCATCGCCGCTGCCGCCGTGACTCTGCTCAGCGAACGCGGATACAGCGGACTGTCCGTCTCGGCGGTCGCCGAACGGGCCGGCGTCGCCACCGGCAGCGTCTACCGGCACTACGTCGACAAGTCCGATCTCATGGTGCGGATCTTCCGGGAACTGTGCGAGCGGGAGGTCGAGGCCGTGACGTCCGCGGCCGCAACCGGATCCGGTGCCGACCGGGTGACCGCGGTGGTCGACACCTTCTCCCGCCGTGCGCTGCGCAATCCCACCCTCGCCTACGCCCTGCTCGCCGAACCGGTCGACGCCGCGGTCGACGCCGAACGACTCGTGTTGCGCCGCGCCTTCGCAGCGGCCTTCGCGAACGCCGTGCGCCACGGCGTCGAGACCGGTGAATTCCCCGAACAGGACGTCGAGCTCACCGCCGCGGCGCTCGTCGGGGCTGTCGGTGAGGTGCTCACCGGTCGCCTCCCCGGCGCGGCCGACGGTCGCCTTCGAGACAGTGCGGCCGACGGTCGCCTTCGAGACAGCGCGGCCGGATCCACCGTCCCCGACCTCGTCGTCCTCGTACTGCGAGCGGCGGGGCATCTGCCTTCCGGAACGACTCAGGAGTGAAGCCGTGAATTTCCCCGCCACCCACGAAGTGTTCAACCAGGTACCGGACCTCGAGCCCTACGGGGCCGCCGACGACCCCGCCCTCCTCGAAGGACTGCGCCGCGAAGGGGCGAGTTGGGCCGAGGACGAGGTCCGCGAACTCGGCGCCCTCGCCGGCACCGCCCGTGCCCAGGACTGGGGGCGGCTCGCCAACGAGTATCCGCCCGTGCTGCACACCCACGACCGCTACGGCCACCGCGTCGACGAGGTCGAGTTCCATCCGCACTGGCACGACCTGATGACCGTCGCCGTCGAGAACGGCCTGCACGCGGCACCCTGGCGCGACCCGCGTCCCGGCGCGCACGTTGCCCGTGCCGCGAAGTTCTACGTGTGGGGGCATACCGATGCCGGGCACATGTGCCCGATCTCGATGACCTACGCCGCGATCCCGGCGCTGCGCCACAACGCCGAACTCGCCGAGCGCTACGAGCCGCTGCTGGCCGCGCCGCACTACGACTTCGGGCTGCGCGAACCCTCCACGAAACGTGGCCTGATCGCCGGGATGTCGATGACCGAGAAGCAGGGCGGTTCCGACGTCCGCGCCAACACCACCACCGCGACCCCCAACGCCGACGGTTCGTACACGATCGTCGGGCACAAGTGGTTCACGTCCGCGCCGATGTCCGACCTGTTCCTCACGCTCGCGCAGACCGAGCACGGACCGTCGTGCTTCCTGCTCCCGCGCGTCCTGCCCGACGGCACCCGCAACGCCATCCGCATCCAGCGGCTGAAGGACAAGCTCGGCAACAAGTCGAACGCCTCCTCCGAGATCGAGTACGAGAACGCGATCGGCTGGCTCGTCGGCCCGGAAGGTCGCGGCATCAACACCATCATCGAGATGGTGAACATGACGCGACTCGACTGTGTCATCGGCTCGGCCGTGAACATGCGGGTCGCGACGTTGCGCGCGGTTCACCATGCCCGTCACCGGAAGGCGTTCGGCGCGTTGCTCGTCGACCAGCCGCTCATGCGCAACGTCCTCTCCGATCTCGTCGTCGAGTCCGATGCCGCGACGACGATGATGATGCGTCTGGCCGGGGCCACCGACCGCGCCGCCGGGGACGAGCAGGAGGCCGCCCTGCGCCGCATCGCGCTGGCCGTCACCAAGTACTGGGTGTGCAAGCGGGCACCCGCGGTCGCCGCCGAAGCCCTCGAATGCCTCGGCGGCAACGGCTACGCCGAGGAATCGGGCATGCCGCGGCTCTATCGCGAGTCGCCGCTCATGTCGATCTGGGAAGGATCCGGCAACGTCGCGGCACTCGACGCGCTGCGTGCAATGGCGCGGCAACCCGACACCGTCGAGGCGTTCTTCACCGAGGTCAGGCTTGCGGAAGGTGCCGATCCGCGGCTCGATTCGGCCATCGCCCGGATCGGCAAGGAACTCGCCGACCTCGAGGACGCCGAGTACCGGGCACGGCGGGTCGTGGAGCTCATGGCCCTGGCCCTGCAGGGCGCGCAGCTCGTCCGGCACGGACATCCCGCCGTCGCGGAGGCGTTCTGCCGCAGTCGGCTCGACGACGACTGGGGCATCGCGATGGGCACACTGCCGACCGGCGTGGACACCGCCGCGATCCTCGACCGGGTCTGACGAGGGCGGGTCCGATCCTGCGGCGCTGTCACCCGTCTCAGGTCGAGGGCATACTGGAATACGTCCTGCGAGGAATCGACTACGGGTGGAGCCCGTCATGATCGGCAGCAACGAATGGTGGGAGTGGGGTCGGCAGATCGCACTCGCGGTGACCGAGCCGCATGCACTGCACCGTGCCCGCATGATCGTGCGCGGCGTCGTCGCCGAATCCGAGGCGGTGAGCGACAGCCGCCGGGGCGACGCCGAGATCCACTCCGTCAACCTCGCGCAGGGCACTCCGGTCACGATGAGCCCCCGACTGGCATCGATGGTGCGGTCGGCGCTGTGGGCGGCCCGCATGACGGGCGGGACCATCACCCCGGTCGACTCCGACGACGCCTCCGTCGATGCCGGAGCCATCCCGCCGATCCATCCCATCCCCACCTACCGCGACGTGCAGATCGACGGAGACATCGTGCTCGCTCCTTTCGGGGTGAGTCTCGAACTCGGCGCGACGGCCGTGGCCGACACCGTCGACTACTCCGCGGCGCTCGTCGCGAATCTGCTCGAATGCGGGGCGCTCGTGCGCATCGGCGACGTGATGGCCACCGCGGGGCACGCGCCTGCCGGGGGATGGCAGGTGCCGCTCCCGGACCGGGGCTCGGTCGAACTGCCGGCCGGATCGGCGATGGCGTCGCACACCAGCGACGTCGCCGACCCCGAGCGGTGGCGTCTCGTCAGCGTCATCGCTCCCGACGCGGTGTGGGCTCATGCGGCCGCGGCGACGGCGTTGCAGCGGGGCATCGGAGCCCTGTCGTGGCTCGAACAGTACGACCTGCCGGCGCGTCTCGTCGACACGCACGGACGGGTCCGGACCACCACGGCCTGGTCCGATCCGAAGGCTGCTTGATCTCTCGAGCAGGATGCGATCAGGCTCCGTCGCGCAGGGTGCGGTAGACCTCGATCAGGTGGTCGGTGGACGCGTCG
>NZ_JTIZ01000003.1:0-41447 GCF_000801125.1 Rhodococcus sp. Chr-9 | reverse complement strand
CGCGAGGCGGCGGAGGACCCGGGTTCGATTCCCGGCAGCTCCACCAAACCCCAGGTGGGAGACCCAATCAGGATCTCTCACCTGGGGTCCTTTTTTGTCTCAGGGGGTTCGGATGTACCGGAAACGTACCGGTTACTCCCACCAACTACAGCATCGAGCGCATCGGCGACGACCGAGTGCGTCCGGCCGCGACCGAAGTACACATCGGTCGTCATCGACACCTGAGCGTGCCCGAGATGATCGGCCGCCACCCGAGCCGACAACCCCTCCTCGTCGATGAGCGTCGCCACCGTCTTCCGGAACGTGTGCGTCGTCACCCACTCCAACCCGAGCGCCGCGCGCACCTGCCGCCACTGCCGCGACACCGTGTCGGGATCCCGGTATGTGTCGACCGCCGACGGGAAGACCATGTCCGCTCGCCGCTCCCGCGCCTCGAGCATCTCGACCGCGAACCCCGGCAGCGGCAGCGTGCGCATACCGGCCGCCGACTTGGTGGCGCTCTCCCGGATGATGCCGGCCCGACGGACGCGGATGACCTTCCCGGAGATCGTCACCGACCGGGCCTCGAGGTCGAGGTCCTTCCAGCGGATGCCGAGCAGTTCGCTGATGCGGCAGCCGGTCGCGGCGAACATGGTGATCACGTCGGCGAGGTCCGCGCCGTCGCAGTACTGGGCGACCGTGGGGATCTGCCCGGCCTTGCTGGTGGTGCGCAGCCCTTTCTTCTTCTGCCAGTCGGACAGGACCACCGGGCACGGCGCCGTGGAGTGCCGAACGTCGTGGAGTAGCTGCGCGAGCGCGGCGGCGTCCATCGACTTCGAGCGTTTGCGGGCAGTGCGACGCGACGCCAGGTCGGACACTTCCCGGACCGGGTTCGTGGTCAGCGCCCCGTAGCGGACGGCGATCTTGAACATGCCGGAGAGGATGCCGCGGGTCTTGCGGGCGGTGGGCACGCCGTGCCGGTCGGCCATCTCCCGCAGGAACCGGTCGAGCTGTTGGGTGCTGGCCTCGCGGATGGATTGCTGCCCGATGCCGGCGCAGATCCTGGCGGCGAGCCGGTCGTAGTCCTCCATGGTGGCGGGGGAGCGGTCGCCGTCGATGAGTTGTTTCCGGTACTCGGTCCACAGCACCTCGACCTTGGTTGCGGCGGAGATCTCCCCGTCCTGCGGTAGGCCGCGTTCGAGGAGTGCTTCGAGGAGGTATCGCTCGGCGACGGCGCCGGTGCGGTCGCGTTGGCCGGCGGGGGTTTCGCGGTAGACCTTGCGGGTGACGCCGTCCATGTCGCGGATGCGGCAGCTTGCGCGCCACCGGCCGTCGGGGAGTTGGGTCCGGGCGATCTTGCCGTGGGCGCCGAGGGGCAAGCTCGGGCGGGCCATCAGGGCAGGTGCTCCGTGCACGCGGCGGCGATGGCCTTGGGCACGATGTCGCCGGTGTACTCCTCGGGGTAGCCCTCCTCGTTGAGGAGCTGCACGGCGTCGTAGGGGGAGTTGCCGGCGTCGAGGAATCCGCACATGGAGTCGGCGAACTCGAGGGCTTCGGCGCGGCTCGGTGCGGGTTGGCCGTTGGAGGCGTACATGTCGGCGAGTGCCCGGACGTAGATGTCGACCTGAATGGGTTTTCCGGGTTGGCGTCCTTCGGATTGTGGTGCGGCAGAGCGAGATTCGGATGCGACGGTCGTGGTCGTGGTGGCGGGTTCGGTGGGGGTGCCGGCATTGTCGGATGAGCAGGCCGACAGCGTGAGTATGCAGGCGATGGCAGTGGTGAGTGCGTATCTGCGCATAGTGATTCCTTCCAGGTGGTGATGGTGGGTGGGTCAGTTCGATCGACGGGCGATCTCCTCGTCGAACCACCGTCGTTCGCACGGGGTGAGGGTGCGGAGACGGGTCTGCAGGACGTCGAGATCGACCCACAGCTCGTCGGCCATCTCGTCGTCCACGCGGCCCTGGCACCAGATGTAGGCGTCGACGAGTTCGCGCAGGGGGATGAGTCGGCGGGCGGTGAGCTCTTCTACGGTGCGTTCTTCGCGGAGGGCGAAGTAAGGGTGGCGGGGGACGGGTCCGCGTTCGATGTGGATCAGTTCGTGGGTGAGGGTGGAGCGTCGTTCGCGTTGCCGTGATCCTTGGTCGATTTCGATGCCGCGGCGGGTGACTCGGCCGAGGAGTCGGTGGGGTCGGAGGTCGACGAAGTGGACGTCGATGTGTGGGTGGTGATCACGCAGGTATCTCCATGGGTGCCATTTCCGGTTCGCTGTCATGCTTCGGATTAGAACACCAGTTCGAACGACATGGAATCAAAATCAACTACATGTCGTCGTGGGAGTTCTCATCCTCGCGCTCGGCCAGTGTCTTTCCCTTGCGGGCAGCGAGCTGCTCGGGGTCGAACAATTCGCCATCGAAGTCCTCGTCATCCTCCTCTTTCGAGTGGCCGACAAGGCTGAGGACTTGGCCGCCCGCATTCAAGTCTTCGTCCTTGACGTCATCGAGAGCGAGACGCTGGCTGACCATCACGCGCAGGAGTTCGACCACTGCTTCGCGCTCCTTCGCGTTGAGGTAGTCCACACCGGGGGGTAGATCGTCGACGAAGGGCGCCAGAGGGGTTCGGCGACCGGCGGCTGCATAGGCGACTTCCTCGTCGACGCCGGCAAGCCAGGCGATGGCGCGAATGGTGTCGTCGGAGGGCTGCGACTTGTAGGTCCGTGCGCGGATCTTGTTCACCGTGGTGTGAGTCAGGTCGTAGCCCTGTTTCTGGGCGAGCTCGGCGAGTCGCCGGCCCGTGGCGTCGCGGACTTCGGCAGCTCGGTTGATGAGGTCTCGCAGGGACGGCTGGTGATGTTGTTCGGTCACGGCGGTAAAGGTCCCCTCTAGGCATCTACTTGTTCCAGTGCAGCGCATTTTCCAACACAAGTAGAGCGAGAGTAACCGCAGGGTGTGACCCACTTTCCACTTGTTCTCTTGACAAGTAGTTGACGATTGGTGATGATTCCACTTGTCAACGGAACAAGTAGGGGGCAAGATGAGGAACGCAAGACGAACCAAGGTTCGGCGGATCTACCGAAGGAATGTGTGGATGCAGGTCAAAGACCTCGAACGCCTCAAGCGCGAACGCCAGCGCCGGGGCCTCGCGCAGTGGGAGCTCGCCGCTCTCGTCGGATGCACCCAGCAGACCATCAGCCTCCTCGAGACCGGCAAGATGGCAAACCTCTCCGAGGAGTTGGCGATGAAGATCGCCAAGAAGCTCGACGCCTCCTGGGACTACCTTTTCGTCGCTCATGAGGTTATCGGCATGACCGAGGTGGCAAATGGAACTGACTCCAACCGGCAGCCGGTCCCGGCATGACGACGCCGAGAACGTCCCTGGACAAGAAAAAGGCCGCCCCGGTGGAGCGGGACGGCCGGACATCAACCACCTGGAAAGGATCGAAGATGCAGCGACAGCTTAACAGCGACGACTTGCTCGCCGCCATCGAGGGACTCTGCGAGTTCTACAACTGCCCGGAAACGAAGCCGATGTGCACGCCGGCGGATTCGGGCGGATGGCTTCTCACGCTTGCCGTGACCGACAGCTTCACGTCTGTACCGAACGTCTACCGCGGTTCGGCCCGCACGATCATCGCCGTCCGCGGGGAGGCCCTGCGCGACACCCTCGAGGCCCTGCACGACGTCATCCTCGCCGCGGCCCCGTCCTACGAGACCGCGAAGGGGGCCTGACATGTCGATCCTCACCCGCAAGCTCACCGAGCACGAGCTCGCCGCCGTCGAGAACGAATCGACCCCCGTGGCGCACGAGACGTTCTCGCAGATCTTCTCCGTCGACCGCGGGCAGCTCGAGGTCCTCGACCCCTTCTCAGCCACACCCCCCGACGAGGACGACGAAACCCCGCCGAGCCCGATGCGCCTGACCCCGGCTGTGGTGGCCTGGATCGCGACGTACGGCGGCACGATCGGCACGCTGATCTACCTCGCCGGGGGTGGACGATGACCATCTTCGTCGACGTCTACACCCCGCCGAAGGGACCGCACGGTCCCTGCACATGCGGTGGCAGCACGCCCGAGTTTCCGCAGCACGAGGGCTGGTGCGGTCTGCCGGAGCCGGTCGAGTCCGGGTCGCACTGCTGCGGATGGGCCGACGGCGTGTGCGAGGGATGCCCCGGCCGCTCGCGGATCTGGGGTCAGCGATGAGCGGCCCGGAGCGGTACATCGCCGAGTCCGCAATCTTCGGGGACACCAACCTCGTCGACTGGACCATCGCCCCGGCCATGCGCACGGTCGCGGCCAACGCCAAGAGCGTCGAGGAGGCGCGAGGCTTGCTCGAGATGCTCGGCCTCATCGAACCCCGACCGGTGAGCGACTCGCCGGCAGTGGTCGTGTGCCAGTCCCCGTGCGCCAAGTGCGGCAAGCCCGGCCGTAAACCGAGCCAGTCACTCGCGAAGTGGCCCGGCACGGTGATCCTCAAGGGTCGCGGCATGTGTGCCCCGTGCTACACCGCCGTCCTCGACGCCGAGAAGGAGGCGCGCGATGCGGTGGCGTGACGACTGCACCTGCGCCCGCACCGTCTTCGGGCACGAATACGACTGCGCGGCCCTGTTCGCCGACGACAGCGCCGACTACCACGCCGAGCTGTTGCTCGACGCAGATCGAGAGGACGCCGAGCTGTGAAGCCGGAGAAGTTGACCCAAGCGGATGTGCTGCGCCGCGCTCGGCAGCTGCACCTGAAGTTCCGCATCGAGCACGACGAGGACCTCGGCGCGTGGGTGGTGCTGGCGACGTCGAGCAATGTCGCCGAGCCGATCCGCGTCGGGAAGACCGACACCCGAGAGAAGGCCCAGGCGTTCGTCGACGAGAAGTCCCGGCAGTTGCAGCAGATGCTTCCGGGGATCGTCGAGAAGGTCCAGGGAGAGGAGTTCCCAGGATGAGTGAGATCAGCAGTGCGGTCCGCAATCTGGCTGCCATCGCGGCAGTGAAGCAATTGCTCGCCAAGGCGGAAGCCGCAGCCAAGGCCGAGCTGTCCGCAGAGTTGAAGCGGGGCACCGTCTACGCGCACACCGCGGCGGGGGAGGAGCTCGGTTACGCGACCGTGCCGAAGCCCTCCAAGCCGAAGCTGAACATCGAGATCTTCAACGAGGCCGAGTTGTTCGCCTGGATGGTCGATCAGTTCGGCGACGAGGTCATCGAGACCAAGGTGCAGCTGACCGAGCAGGGGTGGCAGTCGCTTCGGACGCACGTCGAATGCGCGGTTGCCCTCGCGGAACCGTTCGACGCGACGCTCCCTCCGGGGGTCGAGGTGTCCATTCCGCCGGCAAAGACCCCGACGCCGCGGTTCACGCCCGCGAAGAACGTCGTCGAGTTGGTGCAGGGCATGTACTTCCGCGGGGAGCTCGAGCTCGATGCGTTCCTCGCCATCGAAGGCGGTGACGGCGATGACTGACGAGCGTCTCAAAGCCCTCGCGAAGATGCGGGAGCCGTTCGCCGATCACCAGATCAACGTCCTTCCGAAGCCGTACAGCAAGGACGCGCCGAAGGAGTTCTGCCGGCTCTGCAACAGCAGGCACGGGATGCCCGCTGCGCACCTCGATTACGTCGGGCACGCAGCCCTGACCGATCGGCTCCTCGAGGTGGACCCCGAATGGTCCTGGGAGCCGTTCGCTCTCGACGCCTCCGGGCTGCCGCTGTTCGACCGCAATGGCGGACTGTGGATTCGGCTCACGGTCTGTGGCGTGATGCGCATCGGGTACGGCGACATGGGCGGCAAGAACGGCGCCAACGCTGTGAAGGAAGCGATTGGTGACGCGCTGCGTAACGCGGGGATGCGCTTCGGTGCCGCTCTCGACCTGTGGCACAAGGGCGACCTGCACGACGCCGAGGCCGCTCGCAATGACGGGCCGCCACCGCCGTCTGTCGACATCGACGAGTTGCTCAACGAGATCGCTCTCGTGAAGTCCGAGGACGAACTGCGCGCGCTCTGGACGAAGCACGAGGCCGGGCTCGGCGACCGGTACGCGGACGTATCGGCAGCAGTGAAGACCCGCCGCGCCGAACTGTCCCAGTCGACCGCCTGAAAGACCCGCCAGGGGTGGTGTGTCGACGGAGTCCTGATCCGGCGCACCCGATGTGCGCACCACACCACCCTTGGCGCCCTTACTCGAAAGGAATAACTCATGACCCGTGGAAAGTACGCAGCAAAGGCGAAGAACCGCCTCGCCAACCTTGATAACGAACTACTGCAAGAGGTCATTGCAGAGCGTGATGCCTTGAAGGCAGAGCGTGAAACGTTGTCTCGCCAACTATTCGAGTTGCGACGATCGACCACCTCTGAGGCGATGCGCAGGGCTGACGAGATTGCAGCCGAGGAAGTCGCTCGCCTCAGGTCCGAGATTGATTCGCTAAACAAGTCTCACAGAGATGAAATTGAACGACTCTGTTTCGCTGCAGTTCGAATATTCCTGCCTGATGGAAAGGTCAGAATCGACCCACGGCTAGCACTGGGGAGCGTCATCGCGGACCTGTCGGAAACGTTCGGGATGGGGCACCGTGCAGGAGAGCTGATTGCGCACTGGGGTGGGAAGTTTGCCGATCGGGACTACACACGGAGGTCGGCGAAGACCTTCCGAATGATCGACGAACTTCACAGGAAGGGGGTCGACAATAGAACCCCTGGCGGCTCCGAGCAAAAGCGGGTCAAGCAGCAAATCGAAGTTTTACGTACCAACGAGCGGGATGACTTGGCTTCATTGACGCTTGAAGGTGGCGGCAATGCCGAAGAAGCCTAAGAAGTCGCGCCATCGAGTCCCGCCCGAGTACATACGGCCGCCTGATCCGATCGACGATCGGTACCAGGCGGAGATCGACCGGAGCATCACTCGACTCACTAAGCAGTACGAGGCTGCCGAGAAGCATCTTGCAGCCCTTGAACGACGGGCCGAACGTGCAGCCGCACACGCGGAGAAGCTCGAAGCCGCAAAAGCGGAGGCTGAGCGCATCGCAGCGAACCGGCTCGAGAACGAGCGACTTCTAGGGCAGCGAATCGCCGAAATCAAGGAAGCAGCCAAGCGCTCAAGAGTCAACGCGGCCCGAGCGGAGTTGGAGCGGCGACAAGCCGAAGTTGCGAGGGAACGCGAACGTATCCGACAACTCCGGAAGAGCGAAGCACGTAGAGCGCGCGAGCGCGAGGAAGAGATCCGGAGAAATCTACGGACCAGATCCGAGCTGTCCGAGCAGATCGAAGAGCGCCGCAGGGAGCTCCGGGAAATCGAGAAGTTAATGATGCCCGACGCATACAACGGCCGCGATTCTCGTCGCAGAACCGTTCGTCATGAGTCCGGTAGTGGACAAATCAACCTGGGAGGCCAGAAGTGAGAAAGAGCCCCAACCCGGCCCATATGAGCCTCGAAGAGGTCGCCGACGCGATCGGCCGACGGCCGGACACGATCAAGAAGTACCGGATGAACCCGAACTGCCATCCGTTCTTCCGCAAGGCATTCAAGACGGGCACCGGCCGGAACTCGCCGCTGCGCTGGTGGCGGCAGGACGTCGACGAGTACCTGCGCACCGAGACCGGTCGCGGGATCGGAGGTGCGGCGTGATGCTCTCGCGCGATGAACTCGCCGACCTGATCGCTGACGTGATGATGCCTGGTGCTCCCGGGCTGGTCTTGGCGGAGGCGCAGCGGATCTCCGACGCCATCCTCACCGATCACGCGGTCGTGTCTTTGCCGCCGTCGTCGTACGAGGACGACCAGGGCATCTCGTGGGATTCGGACGATGGTGTCCCGTTGGCTACGGCGTCGAGTGATGTCGTGTGGGTTCACGACGGCATGCTCGAGGTCGATGAGGCGGAGGAGTGGGCCGGGGTGTTGCTGGCCGCGGCCCGGGCATCTCGGGGTGCGCGCCGATGATTCAGTTCTTCGTCGCGGGCCACGTCGGCCCGCAGGGATCGAAATCGTACAAGGGCCACCGCGGCGGTAAACCGGTGCTCGTCGAATCGTCGGGTCGGGTGAAGCCGTGGCGCGCCGCAGTTGTCGCCGAGGCGTTGCGTCACGCCGGCGAGCTGCTGACTGGCCCTGTCGGTGTGCACGCGGAGTTCATCCTTCCGCGCCCGAAGAGCGCGTCTGCGAAGGCGGTGATCTCGGCGGCCCGCCAGATCGGGGATACCGACAAGCTTTGCCGTTCGACTCTCGATGCACTCAGCAATGTCATCTACCGCGATGACTGCCAGGTCGTGGATCTGCGTGCGTCCAAGCGAGTTGCGCTTCCGGGGGAGACACCGGGCGCGCACATCACCATCACCACCGTTACCGAAGGAGCTTCCCAGTGACCAACCCCGTTCCCGTGACCCTGTTCGCGAAGACCGTCGGCTGCCAGCAGTGCGTGGCGACGAAAAAGCATCTCGACCGGCAGGGCACGCCGTACGAGATCCGTTACGTCGACCAGGACCCGGCCGCCGCCGACGCGGTGCGCCTGCTCGGCTACCAGGCCGTCCCTGTGGTCGTGGCCGGTGACATGCACTGGTCCGGATTCCGGCCGGACAAGCTGAACGCGCTCGGGCGGTTGCACACGGTCGCCGCGGACATCGCCGAGCTCGATGCCGCGGCCGAGGCGTACCTCGCCGAGGAATCCGAATCGAGTGCGGCATGAAGACCGTCGCGAACGCCGCGGGGGTCACGCTCCTGTGCCTCGCTGGGTGGCTGGCTATCGCCTGCCGGGCGTGCGATGTGGCAGGCAACAACCTCGCACCGGTGGAGGCTGCGCGATGACCGAAGGACTCCTGAAGCTCGAGCACTTCGCGCACTGGCTCGCCTCCGGTGAGCGGGGCATCAGCTCCGAGGCGATCGTCTCGCACTTGACCGGGCACCAGGTCGGGCGCCCATGGGCCGGAGCAGATCATCCGTGGGACCCGGACGATTTCTACCGCTGCGAGATGTTGCTGCGCGCCTATCCGCTGGCTCGCCTGGCATTCCCGGCGATGAAGTCACGTAGCGAGGTGTGGGCGCGGCTGGTCGATGCCTGGGACGAGCTCGTAGCCCTCGGGGAGGAAGAGGTGCCCGGCATCTTTTCCGGCCCCGCCCGCGGACGAGCGCCGCGTATGTATGCCCGCATGAGACAGATCCGAGAAGGCGGCAGCGAATGACTACCACGGATAAGGCGGTGCTCGCCGTGTCTATGCCGTTCACCATCCTCGCCGGGATCATCCTCGGCCGGTTCCTGTTCGTCGCGGCGTGCCTGGTCCTGTACCGGGCGCGCCGCCGGCGCGGGGCCGTGTCATGACTGCCGCCGAGGTGGGCTGGAGCGATCCCGGGGCCGATCCGCCGCACGAGTGGGAGCACACGCGCACGAGGCTCGAGGAGGCCGAGTGTGCGCTCGCGGGGATGGTGTCCGAGAACAACGAGCTGCGGGCGATCATCCGCCGGGTGCGGGAGTACGCGCAGAGCCTGCATCTCCTCGCTGATGTCACCCGCGAAGCTGGTGGCGACTACGTGGCGAAGCTGCACGACGAGGCGGCGTGCGCGATCGAGCTCCTAATCGGGGATGCGCCGTGACCACCTCGTGCCCGGTGTGCCGTCGCCAGGTCCACGCCTCCGAGTACTCGGGACGGGTGCGCCGGCACGACGACACCGCTGACCGTACGTGCCCGATGTCCGGGCACACCATCCCGATAGACCAGCTCGATGGAAGGCGGCATGTTCTCCACTTGTCGCTACGATGATGCGAGGCCGCGCGGTGCTGACACACCTCACGGCCTCTTACCCACTCACTGATCTAGGCAGAGAGGGGATGGCGAAAATGCTACCCAACTCAACGCGAGGCGCTGACCGATGGAGGGCCGTCCGATGACGTGGTTCAAGGTCGACGACGCGCTCGCATTCCATCCGAAGGTGATCTCGGCAGGCAATTCTGCGATGGGCCTGTGGGTCCGGGCGGGCGCCTGGTGCAGCGCACATCTCACAGAAGGCGCACTGCCGAAGCACATGATCGGCACACTTGGCGCACAGAATCGCGACGCCAAACGGCTTGTTGAGGCGGGCCTCTGGGAACAGACCGATGTTGGCTACCAGTTCGTCGACTGGGATGACTACCAGCCGACGAAGAAGCAGGTAGAGGCCGAAAGGGAGGCGAATAGGGAGCGGCAGAAGCGGTTCCGGGACAAGAAACGTAACGCCGTTACTAACGCCGATAGTCACGACGTGAGTGACGGTGCGACTAACGACACCCCGACCCGACCCGACCCGACCCGTCCTTCTTCTAGTGGTTACTTAGAGGGGGGATCTCACGTAAGCGACGCGCGCGAGATCGAACCCCCCTCCTCGAAATGCCCGAGGCACATCAACGAGCCGAATCCGCCGGCGTGCCGCGCCTGTTGCGAGGCCCGCCAGGCTCGAGGGGACTGGGAGGCCCGGAAGGCGAGGGAGTCGTCTCGTGCTCGTTCTGCGGAGGCTCATGCGCGTGCCCAGGATCGCCGTAGGGCGATCGATGACTGCCGCCTGTGTGACGGGGAGGGGTACATCGGCACGGACCTGTGTGCGCACGCTCCGGCGCCGTCGTCGCGGCCGAGCCTCAAAGTCCTGTATGCGCAGGCGAAGGCCGAAGAAAAACACGCTAAGGAGGAGATGGAAAGTGGGGTGCGATCCGCTTTCCACTCGCGTAGAGTGATCCTCTGAACCAAAAAATTGCCCCTCCGGAGCGGTAACTCCGAGGGGCCGGACACCGAGTTAGGAGCTCGAATGTCACTCACCAACGTTACCGGACATCTCGTCCAGATCGCAGTCCCCGGCACGAACGCCACCATCGCCGCAGCCGAGATCGACGGCAAGCCAATGGTGGCCCTCAAGCCGATGTGCGACGCGATCGGACTGAGCTACGCGGCGCAGTATCGCAAGCTCCAGGGCAGGTCATGGGCAACCGTTGCTTTGAAGGCAACAGTTGCCGAGGACGGCAAGATCCGCGAGATGGTCCTCATCGACCGCCGCACGATGACCATGTGGCTCGCCACCCTCGACGAGAACCGCGTCTCCGAAGGCGCGAAGGGCACCGTCGTCGCCTTCCAGGCCGAAGCGGCCGACGCCCTCGACGCCTACTTCCACGCCGGACAGGCCACCAACCCGCGCGGAACGGCCCTGTCGACGTTCGACATCCTGCGCGCGCAGATCGACCAGCTCGAGGCAGCGCAGCGCACCGCCAACGAGGCCAAGGCCATCGCCGCCAAGACCGAGGCCCGACTCGATGCGATCGAAGGTCGCCACGATTGGTTCGCTGCCGTCGGCTACGCCAAGACGCACGACATCCCGAACACCAGCACCCAGTTCCTCGCCAAGGTCGGCAGGCAGGCCGCGTCGATCGCGCGGGCGAACGGTATCGAGCCGGTACCGGTGCAGCACGCGCTGTACGGCCGCGTGAACACGCTCCCGGCGTGGGTGTGGGAGATCGCATTCGAGGGGCGTCAGGCATGAGCGAGTACGTGTGGAAACTCGACGTCGAATACCCTGAAGGCGCACTCTTCCCCGAGGACTTCAAGCACTCCTTCTACGCAGGCCGGCCGCGCGCCGACTGGAAGCCCGAGGGCTGGGAACCCGACGACGAATACCTGGAGCGCTTCCAGACCACCAGGTTCATCTGGCCGTCCGTCCGCCGCGTCTACCTCTCCCGCACCGCCGCGGTCGATCGGGCGTTGCTGCTCGAGCACTACGGGGCGAAGGTGCGCCTCCTCCGGTCGAAGCCACTGGAGTTCGAGGAGCGTTCGTTTCGGCGTCCGCTTCGTGTGATCCAGGGCGGTGCGGCATGAGCATCCGAGACGAACTCGCCCAGGTAATCGCGGTGGCGTTGGCGGAAACGAACCCGAGCGGACTCGGAGCATTCGACGAGCTGTCGCCGAACCGGCAGAAGCAACTACTGAGTAGGGGCGGCCACGCCGCAGACGCGATCCTCGCCCGGTTCGGCGTCGTAGAGCTGCCCGCGCCGGAGAAGGACGATTGGGGTAACCCCGACTTCTCCAACGAGCACATTCGCCTGACCGTGTACTCGGACGGCCGCACTCAACTCGAGGTCCCCGAGTGCTTCGGCGCCACCGCCGGCGTCCACCCGTTCCAGTTGCGGGACCTGGCTGCTCGCTGTCTCGCCGCCGCGCACCGAGCGGAGGCACAGTCATGAATCACCCATGCCATCGGATAACCCACAAAGCAATGGCATGGCCCACGCCAGCCCTCGGGTTTGCTGATCGAGCGGAGGCCCAGGCATGAGCGACGCCCAGACGCCCGAAGGCCGTGCCAAGCTGCGCGAGCTGCTCGCAAAAGGCACGCCCGGACCGTGGCAGGCCGACGATTGCGAAGGCGAACTTCGTGTCGGGGCAGGCGACGCAGTCACGGCGTGGCAAGAACGCACCGATGAAGAGGGTCGTTCCTATCGCGTCGGAACCCCGCCGTGGACATGGAAGTCCACCAACCTCATCTACGAGCACGACCTCGAAACCTGGGATGAAGGCGAAGACCAGGACGATGACCAGAGGCGAATTGACGCCGAGCTGATCGTCGCCGCAAGAAACGCGCTCCCAGCCCTCCTCGACGCCCTCGATGACGCCGAGTGCGAGATCGAACGGCAGCGTGGCGACCTCGTGATCGAACGCCGCCGCGCAGAGGCCGCCGAGGCCACCCTCGACCGGGTGGAGGAATTGGCGACCGATCTGGAGAACTCGCCGCAAGTCGGATACGACTCCTCCGAGCAGTGGGAGCTGGACACCCGCCGTGTCGTCGCACGCGAACTCCGCGCAGCCCTGGACGGCACCTCGTGACCCGGCTGA
The DNA here is from genome assembly GCF_000801125.1 of Rhodococcus sp. Chr-9. Classification (NCBI taxonomy): domain Bacteria; kingdom Bacillati; phylum Actinomycetota; class Actinomycetes; order Mycobacteriales; family Nocardiaceae; genus Rhodococcus; species Rhodococcus sp. Chr-9. The sequence continues at coordinate 28,668 of NZ_JTIZ01000003.1, read as the reverse complement.
AGGTGTGCGCCGCACTCGCCGCGCTCTACACCCTCGCCGCCATCCTCACCGGCTGCCACCACACGCCGGCCATCTACACCGCACCTACCCACACCTGGGAGACCCAATGAGGGAATACCACTGCACCACCTGCGACTTCCACATCACGGGTCCGGCCAATGAGGTAGCCGACGAGATCGAGGCGCACGAGGAACAGCACCACGCCGACGCGGCTGCGGTGAGCGGAATCGAGGTCACGCCGGAGATCCTGCGGGCCGTCGCCAGCTGGCTGCCCTGCGAGTCCACCGCCGATGAGGATGCAGTCGACGCGCTCCGCCGCCATGCGCGCCACCTCGAACGCGAGCAGTCCGACGAGAAGCGCATCGACGAACTCGCCCAGATGTTCTTACGCGCCGAGAAGGAAATCGCGATCTACGGACTCGTGGACTGGGCTAACCAATCCGAGAACCAGCGGGACGCATACCGCGCCGGCATCCGGGCCGTACTCGCCAAACTCGACGAGGATCCCCGATGACCCGGCCACTCGACGGACCGGTCCGCGGCGCCGTCTTCGCGCTCCCGTCCGCACTCCTGATCTGGGCGCTCCTCATCGGCGGGTTGGCACTCATACTCGCCGCCACCTGAGACCCCGGCCCCGTGCACAGCTTCCCGTGCACGGGGCCGGACCCATACCCACCGCACGAAAGGACACGCCGGATGCCCGCCGCCTACACCGACATCGACGAAGCCAACGCCCGCATCGACGCACTCGAGCACGAACTCGGACAGGCTGCCGAAGCCGCCCGCCAGGCACACAAGGCGAACGAGAAGCTGCGGGCCGAACTCATGGAGGTGCGGATGACGGCGCAGGCGGACCCGAGCATGTATCGGCCGTCTCCGGAGCGTGGCACCTACGCGGCCCCGGAAGGTGGACAGTGAACGGCGCAACGAGCACCACGCAGAAGATCCTCGACTGCCCAGCCTGTAAACAGCCCATCCACGCCTTCTTCTCACTGTCGGTTCGCATCGCCGACGGACTGAACCCGGGTAGTGGTGGCTCGGTCGATGCTCACGTCAGCATCACCGGAATGCGGGTCGAGCACGACTGCACACCCCAGGCGAAGCGAGCGCGAGAGACGTTCGTCATGAACGAGACCCGAGGGGGTGAACGATGAACGGCTACCTCACCAAAGCCGAACTCTCCAAGCTCGACGCCATCCTCAAAACCGTGCCCTGGCTCGCCCACAGGCTCGACGAAACCATCCTCCGGCAAGACCGCATCGGAGGCGCCCCCATCCCGTCCCTCGGCGGCAACGACAGCACCGAACAACCCCTCCCGTACAACCACGCCGCATCGGCCGTCCGCGACCAGCTGCACAACACGCTCGTCGGCTGGACACGACACGTCCTCGAGCAGCGCGGCATCTACTACCAAGGCGACGCCAGCACCGCCGGCACCTCCCGCTGGCTCCGCGCCAACATCGACGCCCTGGCCCTCACCGAAGGCTCCGCAGAAGCGTTGTCCGACATCGACGCCGCAGTCCGCCCGGTCTGGCGCGTCATCGACCGGCCCGAAGAACGCATCCGGGCCGTCACCGACCGCGACATGGAGGAAGCCCGCCGAGCCCTGCTCACCACACGAGGAATCGCAGCCCTCGCACGCGAACTCGGCGCCCCCTACACGCTCCTCACTCAAGAGCGTGTCGAATCCCTGCACCGCGCAGGCCACATCACGCCCGTGTGCGCCCCAAACGCCTTCGGGCACCTGTATCTGGTGGGGGATGTGCTCGACGCTCACGAGCGCGTGAAGACCCGTCGACGTGAGAAGGTGGCCGTGTGACTCCGCATGAGCGACTGTTCCTAATCACAGCTGAAGCGATTGAGCGACATCTCGGAATGCCGGTGCCCGAAGAGGTTGCAGTGAACATTGCGGTCGACATCGTCGCAGGCATCGCCCGGATTCAAGACGAAGGCTGGACCCACATCGACTGCCCCCAATGCAAAGTGGTCATCTACGACGGCCGGTACATCACAGACGACGACGCGAACGAACTCCTACGAATCCATCGGACGAGTTGCTGAGGCTTATCCGGCGCATTCTGCTAGGCTGACGCCATCGGCGCGAGGAATCCCCACAGGGACCTCGCGCTTCGTCGTTTCCAGACACCCCAATCGTCCATCCTCGAGCACCGACCCCCTCGCGCCGCTCGGATGGACCCGCCCCGCGTCCGGTTTCGCTACCTGGGAGCGCGGGGCGTCAACTTCCGAAGGAGGGATCGAATGGACCACCCGATGGGACGTCCCAGTCTCGGCCTTCGTGTGCGTGTAGTGGCTCATGGCCGCGTGGACCGATGACGACAGCCGGCGCCTTCGTGAACTGCATGAGCAGGGCCTGTCGTTGCGTGCGATCGCCGAGAGGATGGATCGGCCGAAGGTCACGATCGGTCGGTGGGCGAAGAAGCTCGAGCTGACGTTCGGGACGGAGCGCACTGCTGAGGCGACGGCGGTGAAGGTGCTCAACGCTCGGGAGCGCAAGGCCGCCGCGGCCGAAGCAGAGTTGCGGATCTTGGAGCTGGCGCAGAAGCAGGTGCTCGACGTCCTCGACGGTGAGGACCTGTGGCCCACATTGAAGCGCGGCGAGGGTGGCTCGGAGCATGAGGTGTATCTGAACTTCATCCCGGCGCGGGACATGCGGGAGCACACCAACGCTCGCAGTGGTTCGGCGGCGATCATCGACAAGCTCTCCGACCACACCGCGGACGCGGCCGGCGCAAAGTCCACACTCGCCCAGATGCACGACGTCCTCACCACCCTCGTCACCAACGTGACACCGGAAGACATCGCCTCGCTCGAACCACCGGAGAAATAGCCCGTGACTGTCGAGGTGCTCGACCCCATCGATCGACTGCCCATATCCCGCAAACAAGCCCTCTCCGTCGGACTCGCCCAAGCTGATGCGGCCAAGTCGCAGATGAACCTGTGGGAAGGCGCCGTCCGATCCGGCAAGACCGTCGGCTCCCTGTTCGCCTACATGATGAAGATGGCGAAAGGCACAGGGGAAGGTGAAGCGGTCATCATCGGCCGCACACGGGACACCGCCTATCGCAACCTCATCAGCCCCTTGCAGAACGTCACCATGTTCGGCGACTGGGCCTCGCAGGTGAAGTACAACCGCGGCGCCCCAACAGCCGAGATTCTGGGCCGCACAGTGCACGTCCTCGGCTCCTCCGATGTCCGCTCCGAAGGCATCATCCGCGGCATGACCATCGAAATCTCGTACTGCGACGAGATCACCCTGATGGCCGAAGAGTTCGTCAACCAGCTCATGGCCCGCCACTCCGTCGACAACGCCTGGATGGGAGCCACCACCAACCCCGACGGACCCCGCCACTTCCTCAAGAAGGACTACATCGACCGCCGGCACGAACGCGGACACCGAGTGTTCCACTTCGAGCTGGAGGACAACCGCCGATACCTACCCGACGGGTACATCGAGAACCTCTCGCAGCAGTACACCGGCCTGTGGAATGACCGGTTCATCAAGGGCTTGTGGACGATGGCGGACGGCGTCATCTACGACATGTTCGACCCAGCGTTGCATGCCGTAGACCGACTGCCCGACATGCAGCAGCTCCTGTGTATCGGCATCGACGACGGCGTTAACCACCCCGCAGCCGGAATCCTGTTGGGCTTGGGTGTCGACAACAGGCTGTACGCCATGGCCGAGTTCGCGCCACCCGCGGGAACACCAGCCGACAGGGCACGCCTCTTACGTCGCTTCGAGGCCGAGCACGGCGACGTGCCCTACCACTTCGTCGACCCCAGCGCAGCGGCACTGAAGATGCAACTCACCCGCGAAGGCTTCCCCGGCGTCGTCAACGCCTCGAACAACCACAAACTCGGCATCGGCATGGTCGCATCACTGCTCTCCACCCAACAGCTCCTGATCCACTCGTCGTGCACGAACCTGCTGAACGAGATCCCCGGCTACGTGTGGGACAGCAAGGCAGTGGAGCGTGGCGAGGACAAGCCCGTCAAGGAGAACGACGACTTCGCTGATGCCCTGCGCTACGCGGTCGCCTCGTCACAGTTCCTGTGGCGCTACGCCGTACCGCTACCCGACGACCACCGCTTCGACAGTGAGGACATTGCAGCATGAGCCAAGAGTCTTTCGCCCTGAACGTGACGCTCAAGAGCGGCGAAACCGTCAAGGTCGAGGTCTCCGGCGACATGCGACAGGCCCTCGGCGTCCTCGCTCAGATCGGCAAGCCTGACTACCTCCTGGGCATGTGGGAGCAGTTCAACGACGACGAAGGCTGGGAAGCCGCCGACGACTACGAAGACGAGGACGAATGAGCACGATCCGGCCAGGGATGGAATGGCCTCCGAAGGCCATCGCGCCGGTCATCGCCCGCGTCACCGAAGCACGAGTCCAATGGGAAGGCGACCCCACACGCCTCGAGGAGTACTACAGCGAGAACAGCAGCGGCTCCACCACACCACGCCGCGGCCTGAGGGCAGCGTGGCAGGCATTCTGGGGCCGTCAAGTGTCCCCGACGCAGCTGGCACCGCGCAGGCTGCACGCGCCGATCCCCGCCGACATCGCAAGACTCTCCGCAACCTCACTGTTCGCGAAGCCGCCGACGATCCTCGCCCCCGAACACGAGATCACCGATCTCGAAGCCGAGGAAGGCGTCCGCCGGGTACGTGACGAGACGATCCAGGCCAAGATCGACGCACTGTTCAACATCCCACGGTTCCACTCCGACCTGTACGCAGCCGGGGAAACATCCTCTGCGTTGGGCGGCGTGTACGGACGTGTGGTGCGTGACCGCAGTGTGCAGGACGATCCGTGGATCGAATGGGTCGACCCCGACCGTGCTATCCCTGACTGGCATCGCGGACGGCTGCGGGCTGTCACGTTCTTCACCGAGCTCGACTCGGGTAAGGACAGTCGGGATGTGTGGCGGCACCTCGAACGCTACGAGAAGGGTCGTATCACTCACGAGCTGTACAAGGGCACCAGCAGCAACCTCGGCGTGCTGCAACCACTCGAGGCGCACCATGCGACCGCGGGCATCGCTGTCGACCTCGCCGACGACGGCGCCTCAGCAGTGCTACTCGAGGAGGATGTCCTCGCCGTCGAATACGTGCCGAACAAGACACCCAACCCCGAGTGGTCCGCCGACACGTATCTGCGGAACATGGGCGCCTCCGACTGCGGTGCACCTGATCTTGTGCCGCTCTACCACGAGATCGACAAGACCTGGTCGTCGCTGATGCAGGACGTCGAACTCGCCAAGACCAGGGTGTTCGCATCGCAGGACATCCTCCGCCACAACGGCCCCGGCGCCGGCCTCACCTTCGATGAGGATCAACGGATCTTCACCAGGGTCGGCACCGGCATCGGCAAGGACGGCACCGCAGAGTCCATCTTCGAGTTCCACCAGCCCGACATCCGCGTCCTCGCTCACGACCAAGTGGGGGAGATGCTGCTCCGCGAGGTACTGCGCCGCACCGGATACTCGCCTGTCTCGTTCGGCATGTCCGACGAGGTCGCGCAGACCGCGACGGAGGCGACCGGCAAGAAGGAATCGACGGTCACGACCACCGAGGGCAAGGCCCGGCACTTCGGTGTCGCCCTGCAACACCTCACGACGGTGTGCCTGCAGTTGGCCGGCGTCAGCTTGGCTGAGCCGCTGGATCTCGATTGGCCGCCGTTCGCGCAGGAGTCCGACCTGTCGCGCGGTCAGACGGTGCAGACCTGGTCGGTGGCGAAGGCCGCATCGACTCGCACGATGGTGCGGTATCTGCATCAGGACTGGGATGAGGACCAGATCGACGCCGAGGTCGCGCTGATCCTAGAGGAGAAGGGCTCCGCAGTGGAGGCTCCGATCTTCGGCAGCGACGCACCGCCGTTCGGTGGTCAGCCCGCCGGCGACGAGCAGCCCGAGCAGGAAGCCGAGGAGGCAAGCGATGGAGCGGTACCGCAAGAAGCCAGTTGAGATCGAGGCTCTACAGCTCCGCTGGGACACCTGGCCGCAGATGTGCGAGTTCGCCCCGGTCGGAACGAACGGATGCCGAGGCGTGTGGGTCGACAGCGCTGGTAGCTGGTCGGACGAGAAGATCGGCGACCGCCTCGGACTCCTGATTCCCACGCTCGAGGGCGACATGCTCGCAGTCGAGGATGACTACATCATCCGCGGCGTCAAGGGCGAGTTCTACCCCTGCAAGCCGGACATCTTCGCAGCGACGTACGAGCCCGTCGAGGAATAATCCGAGGAGGTGTAGCAGGTGGCACTCGACCCCGAAGACGCCCGCAACATCCCCGACGAACTCATCGCCCTCTACACAGCCGCCGAACTCGAACTCCTCACCGCCATGGCCCAGGCCATCGCCAAGGGAATCGACACCGACGACTGGCTCACCACCCAAACCGAACAGCAGCTCCTGTTCCGGCAGCACGCCGAACAACTCGCACGCCGACTGCAGGAACGAATGCCGAAGGTGCTCGAGCGGGCCGTGCAGGACGCAGCCGAACTCGGTGAGGAGGCCGCCGATGCCGACGCCGACGAACCCGAGACGGACCGCATGCCGACGACTACCGCGGTCGGTGTTGCTGGCGCGGTCGGGGCGCCAGCAGCACGCCGGCGCAACACAGCCCGCACCGTCGCGCAGACGCAGCAGGCATGGTCCACCCTGGCCCGAGCCACCCAAGCCCTCCCCGCGAACGCAGGAGCCCTGTACTCGCAGGTGGTGACGGAGGTTCAGGTCCGCAACCGCGAGATACCGCGCGCGGGCAGGCCGACGGGCGGGATCCTCGGCGCACCGACAGCGACCGGGACGCGATTGGATGCGGCGCAGCAGGCACTCGACATCCTCACCAAGCGCGGCATCACCGGCTTCCGAGACAGCCGGGGCCGCAACTGGTCGCTCACCAGCTACGTCGAAATGCTCTCCCGCACCGTCGTGAACGAGGCGATGCGCGAGGCCCACATCGAACGGGCGCTCGAGCACGGCCACACGCTCATGGTCGTGTCGTCGCATTCAAAGCCGGCGCCACAATGCCAGCCGTACGAAGGCCAGGTTCTCTCACTGGACGGCAGCACAGGCACGATCACGGTCGAGTCCGCGACGACCGGACGACCGATCCGGGTGCGCATCAAAGCCACGATGCGGGACGCCATCTCCAAGGGCTTCCGGCACCCGAACTGTGGACACGCCCTCAGTCGGTTCGTGCCGGGCGCATCTCGGACGTTCACGACCGAGCCGGACCCCGAAGGCTACGCCGCCACCCAGAAGCAGCGGGCGATGGAACGTGCCATTCGCGAGACCAAGAACCGCGCCGCTACTGCGATCACCCCACAGGCCAAGCGGGAGGCGAACGCCCGCCTCCGCGCCCAGCGCGAAGCGATCCAGCGGCACGTGGAGGAGCACAGCCTGACCCGCCGGCCACGCCGCGAGCAGATCAACCGCGCCCGCTAACCCCACAGACTTCCGCCCCTAGGCGGACACCCCCGACACCGCGACGGTGCCCGGGGCGAACACGCAGCGCGACGCTGCACACCCTCAAGGAGCCCACCAATGCGCCGCACCACCGCACTCGCCCAGATCCTCGGATCCGGACACGGAATCGACCCCTTCGCCACCACGGGCCGCTGGCCCAGCCGACAGCACCCCCGCCGCGACGGTGAGGGACACGACAGCGGAGAAGGCGGCAACACCGACCAGGGCACCGACGGTGGAGGCGCAGGCGACGAAGGCGACGGCAAGCCCGACGACGGCGGCAAGAAGTCCGGCGACGACGAGAAGCTCGGCGAAGGCGGCAAGAAAGCCCTCGAAGCCGAACGCGCACGCGCCAAGGCTGCCGAGCAGGAAGTCGCCAAGTACAAGGCGGCGGCCGAGAAGGACCGCCTCGCCAAACTCGACGACCAGCAGCGCGCCGAAGCCGAACGCGACAAAGCCGCCGAGGAAGCCGAACAGGCCCGCAAGGAACTCGCAGTCGAACGAGCAGCGCGCAAGCACGGCATCACCGACGACAAGGACATCGAACTACTCGCCGGAGTCCCGGCCGAGCAGGTCGATGCACTCGCCAAGCGCCTCGCCCCCAAGAAGGACACCGGCAAGGACTTCGGCAACGAAGTGGGAGGCGGCAAGCAGCGCAGCAGCACCGAACTACCCGACGGATTCCTCGACAAGATCGGCAAATCCCGCTCGGGCATCACCCTCTACTAGCCACAGGAGCACACACTCATGGCAAACACCATCCTCAAGGCCGGTCAGATTGTGCAGGCCGGACTCGCAGTCCTCGAGCGCGACGTCGTGCTCCCCGGCATCGTCGAGTCCTCGGCATCGCAGCACTTCTCCGGTCGCAGCCCCGCCAACGACACCGTGTCGCTTCGCATCAACGGCCGTACGGTCGCGAAGGACTACGCGTGGCGTGATCATACGGCGGCGATCGAGCTGTCCGATCTGAACGAGTTCAAGATCGATGTCAAGCTCGACACCCACCCGTACAACGCCATCGCCCTCACCGACGAGGAACTCACCCTCGACCTGCTGGACTTCACCAACCAGGTGATCGTTCCGCAGACCCGCTCCGTCGCCGAGCGTATCGAGGACAAGATCGCCGCGAAGATCTCCGGCGCCTCCTACCCGGTCGGCTCGAACATCGAGATCAGCGGTAGTGGTGGAAGCCTCGACTTCCACGCCGCCGCCGTCGACGGCCGAAAGGTCCTCAACGACTACCACGTACCGCAGTCCGACCGCGTGTTCCTCGTCGGCACCGGCATCGAGGCAATGATCCTCAAGTCCGACCAGTTCCGTAAGGCCGACCAGTCCGGCGATGCGAACGCACTCCGGTCGGCGACCATCGGAAGCGTCGCCGGTATGCCCGTCGTCGTGTCACAGTCCATCGGCCAGTACGAGGGATTCGTGATGCACAAGTCCGCGTTCCAGACCGCGTACCGTGTGCCCGCGTCGCCGCTCGGTGGCGTGGACTCCGCGTCGGGGTCGTACGCCGGGATTGCTCTGCGCTGGCTGCGTGACTACGACTCCAGTCACCTGACGAACCGGTCGATCTTCGACACGTTCTTCGGGATCAGCGTCGTGGTCGATCCGGACGACTACACCGACCCGGATTCGACGAAGTCGTTCAAGCGGGCCGTGAAGCTCACCCTCGGCACCAACACCTACGCGGTGAACCTCGGTGGCGCGACGGGTGGCACGTTCACCTTGACGTTCAACGGCCGCACCACGGGGAACATCAACTACAACGCGACGGCTGCGACGGTGAAGACCGCGTTGGTGAACCTCGACGACGGGTTCGCTGCCGCCGATTTCACGGTCACCGGTTCCGGTGGTGAGTTCACGATCGCGCTGCCCGGTTCGCTGACCGTTGATGGTGCGAGCCTGACCGGCGGTACGGGCGCCACGGTCACCGCAGCCTGACCTCTCCCGACTTGGTGGTTGGTGCGTTCCTGCGTGCCCCGGCACATGGCATCGAATACGCACGCTAAGGCCGCTTGGGGGTTCCCCACGCCGGGTTCCTTTCGGCCCCTGTAGCAGCGCGCCCTGCGCACCAACCACCATCACCCCACAGGAGGCGCTGTGCTGATCTACGCCACACCCGCCGAACTCACCACATGGATGGGGCGCGACGCCCCCGACAACGCGACCACCCTCCTACGGGAAGCGTCCACCCTCGTCGCTGATGCCTGCCTCGCGGACATCTACGACACCACCCCCGACCGCATGCCCACCGACCAGAGCCTGCGTGACGCGATGCGCGACGCAACGTGCATACAGGCCGCGTTCTGGGCAGCCCACGGCATCGACCCCGCGAAGGGGCGCGCCGGCATGGACGAGATCGTGGTGTCGTCGTCGATCGACGGGGCATCGGAGACCACGAACGCAGGGGAGCTCGAGGCCGCGAAGGCGTCGAGCATGGACGGTCTCGTGCCGACTGCATTGCGGCTGCTCCGGTTCGCTGGGCTGGCATCGAATGCGGTGCGGTCGTGGTGAGGGAGCCGCTCGCGCGTTGGTGGCGGTGGCCGGTGCTCGTCGCACGGAAGATCGGCGACGGCCCGTACGGTCCCGCGCACGCCGCGCCGGTGGAGGTGCTCGGGAAGATCACGGCGAAGCGCAAGAAGGTGCTGGCGCCGGACGGCTCGGAGGTGATCTCCGAAGCCCGCGTGTCGATGTCCGCCACCACCGAGCTGATTCCACCCGGGTCACTCGTGACCCTGCCGCCGGAGTTCGGGGGCCGGACTGCCGAGGTGTTGGCGGAGCAGCTGCACCACGACGGGGCCGGCCGAACCCCGAACTTCTACAGCGTCGACCTCACCTAGGAGGACTCATGGCCCGCAACGCCCACAGCCCATGCGATTACCCGGACTGCCTGCGCACGCCCTATGACGGGTACGCGCTCTACCGCGTCAACGCCAAGGGCCGGCCTGGCGTGTTCATGTGCGAGGCGCACGCGGACAAGGTCAAGAAGGCGGGCGGCTACAGGTGAGCCTGAACTTCGACATGGCCGCGATCCGTGCCGCCGCGCAACGCGGACTCAACGACGCCGCCGAGGTCGTCAAGCAGGAGTCGATCCAACGCACCCCGAAGGAAACCGGCGCGCTGCGCAACGACTGCACAACGCACTCCGGTGACCTCGAGGCCGCTGTCTCGTACAGCCTCCCGTACGCGGTGCGCCAGCACGAGGAGCTCGGCTATCGGCACGACCACGGCGAAGCGAAGTTCCTCGAGAACGCCGTGATCGCCACCCGTCCAGTCGTCGGTCAGATCATCGCCCAGGCCATCCGGAGGGCACTGTGACGACCGCGCGCGCACCCGACACCACCACCCTCGAGGACGCCCTCGCGCAGCACCTCGCCGATCTCGGGCTCGCGCGATACGAACCCACCGGCATGTACGGCGCGGCAGGGCTACCGGCGGTGTTCTTCGGCGCGATGCCCGACACCCCACACGACGCGATCGTCATCAACACCTACAACGACGACCGCAGCCGTGACGACCACAACCCGGACATCTACGTCCAGATCCGGGGACGATCCGCCGGCCGCGACCCGCGTGCTGTCGATCGGCTGATGGACGGCTTGTTCGACGCACTCCACGACACCACCCGCACTGAGTGGGGGAGTGTCCGGGTCCTGCTCTGCCGCCGTGTCGTGCGCGCCCCCCGCGACCCCGACGCCAACGGGCGTTGGACCCGACCCGACTCATACGTGATCACCGTCAATCCGTCCTAGGAGGACGAACCCATGACATCACCCACCCAGGCTCTCGCATCCACCCTCGCCAGGGATTGGATCCTCGAGGTCAATACCGGCACCAGCGCCGCCCCTGCATGGACCCGCGTCCGTGGCCTTTCCTCGGTCGCCCCCATCTTTGAAGGTGCATTGCAGGACGACTCCGACATCGACTCCGAGGGCTACGCCTCGCAGATCGCCACCGGCCTCGCGCACCGCGTCGAAGGTGGCGGCAAGCGCAAGGGCGAAAACACGTCCGGATTCGCTGATGACCCGGGGCAGAACTTCCTGCGCCAGAAGGGCCGCAAGGTCGGCTACGACAACATCATCGAGGCCCGCGTCTACCGCCGCGACGAGCTGCCCGACGCTTACCAGTCCGAATATGCCGTGCAGTGGACCGACACTGCAGCATCGGACGTCAACGCGCTGCAGGAGTTCTCCTTCACGCTACAGGGCCGCGGTAAGCCGCAGGAGATCAGTAAGCCGACGTCCGAAACCGTGTGGGATGTGGCGGTGACCGGTTCCCCGACGGACGGCACCTTCACTCTCAGTGTCGGCGGGCAGACCACCACGGGCATCGCCTACGACGCCACCAGCTCCGCTGTGCAGTCGGCTCTCGAGGCTCTGTCCACGGTCGGCGCGGGCAACGCGACGGTCACCGGTAGCGCGGGCTCGTACAACGTGACCCTCGCTAGTGGCGGCACGCTCACTGCGGATGGTTCCAGCCTCACCGGTGGTACCACTCCGGACGTCACGGTCACTGCAGCAAACCCCTAGTCGGCCCGATGACCGGCGCTACCGATGAGGATGCGCCGGTCATCGGGCCGGATCTGATCATTGGCTAGGAAGGACGGGTAACCCCTATGACGTATGTGAGACCGACGATTGTCAGTGGGGTTTCCCGTCTGACCAAGGCGCTGGTGGACTCGATCACGAAGGGTATCGCCGATGCCCACGGGGAGATCGACGGGCGCCTGTCCGAAGCGGGCCTTAACGCAACTTATGCCCCGGCCTCTGCGCTGGTTCCGGCGGCGCTGCGTACGGCCCGGATGCCGATGCAGATCGCCCTCGCCGACCGATTCACCCGCAAGATCAACGGCGTCATGATCGGGTCGTCCTCGATCGAGGGGGCCAACGCCACCCCCCGCACCCTGCGGGTCGCATCACTGCTTGAGAAGATGCTGCAAGCATCGTTCAACCCTGCCGACGTGCCTGGCGGCTACATCCTCAAGGGCAACGACGCGGCGTGGCAGACCAGCGGCAGCGTCGCGGCCAGCGCCTACGACCTCGGGCTGACCAACCGGCTACTGCCGTCCGGCACATCCATGACGCACAACCCGGTGCAGCCGATCGACGGCGTCCACGTCACCTACCTCGAAGGACCCGGGCAGAATCCGTTCGTCGTGTCGTTCGCCGGAAAAACCTGGACGGTCACCCCCGCCACCTCCGGGGTTGTGCGCGCAACCGGCTCGTGGCAGTCCCCGATCGTCGCCGAGGACCGGCACACAGTGCAGATCAGCTCCGCCGTGGGTGATGTGTCCATTGGCAACGTGCATTTGCAGCGCGGCGACCGTGACCTCGGTGTCACCCTCTACAACGCCGGGAAGTCCGGGGCATCGGTGGCGACGTTCCTGCCGGCCGGGGCTGACACCATGTGGGAGCGTATCGCCGAGATAGACCCCGACTTCGTGCCGATGCTGTGGGGCAACAACGACGTGTCAGGCGGTCGCACCGCAGCACAGTTCAAGGCCGACCTCGAGGCTGTCCTCGACAAGATCGACGCGGCCACCACCCGCCAGGCGTGGGTGCCGATCATCGTGCAGCCGCCCGCCCTGAGCCTGACCAGCGGGCAGCGCGACACGTACGAACAGTACTGGCAGGCCATGCGGGAGATCGCCGCAGCGCGCCCCGGGGTGACCGTGCACGACACCCGCCCCTACTGGCCCACCGACGAGGTCGACGACGTGTACGACCTGGTCGACACCGACCTGGTGCACCCCACCACCAAGGGGCACGCATGGGAAGCGCAGATCATCGCCGAACAGTGGGAACTGCCGTCCCGTGTCGCGTGGCCCGGTGTGCGCCCGGCCGCGGTGGACCTCGACTGGGACTGGACCGCCGACCCCGACCTGGTCGCCTACTGGGACCCGAACCTGCTCGCCGAAGCGGTCGACGCGACCGTGGCGGCGGTGCCCCTCGCGGACGGTATCGAATCTGCGCCGCTCACGGCGGGCGGATCGAACGTGACCGTGGTCGCCGGCCCGAACGGCCGCAAGGGTGTACGCACGACCGCCAGCACGAACTCGCTGGCAGCGACGTTCGGGCAGTCCTACAACACCCCAGCTACCGTGGTGGCAATCTTCAAGCGCACGTCCTCGACGGGGCCGTCGTACATCTGGAACGGCGTGTCGACGAACTACCTGACATCGCAGATCAGCGGCTCGCCCCGCAACATCACGATGGGCACCAATCTGGAAACAGAGACGGTGGCCCAGGCCGTCGCCGACACGAACTGGCATATCGCGGTCGCGGTGTACGACGCGGCGAACTCGAGGTACTACATCGACTCGCGCACCCCGATTGACATGCCCGGATTGAACACGACCGGAGTCACGTTCAACGGCATGTCGGTGGGGCAGTCCAACACCGGAAGCCGGGTGTGGGAAGGCGTCACCGCCGGACTCGCCGTGTTTCGGCGGGTACTGGAACAGGGCGAGATCGACCTGTTGCTCGACGATCTGGTCACCAAGACCGGGCTTACGGTCACGTCCTAACCCCGCTCGTAACGCATCCCGCGATGCCGTTACCTAACCCGAGGAAGGAGCCCGGTGGAAGACCTCGCCACCTTCATGGACCCCGCACTACACCTACCCATCCAAGGCCGCGACTACCCAATCCACTGCACCGCCTGGCAAGGACTCCACCTCCACCAACTCATCGCCACAGGCGCACGCCTCAACGACGAACAAGAGCGCACCGAAGTCCTCCAAATGCTCGGCGACACCTACCAACACATGGTCGACGACGGCATCGGCTGGCCCACCATCGCCCACGCCGCCCGAGTCGCCATGCTCTGGTTCGGACACTCCGAAGCCGCCGGGCAAGCCATGTGGGAAAGCGCCGGTGTGCCGGGAAATCCGATCCCCCCATCCCCGAATCAGGAACGGATGGGGGAGAAACTCCGGTCGATCTTTCGGCGCCCGGCACCTACGGACCGGATGATCCTGGCGGCGGCCCGTACGACCCCATAACCGGGGTGCGGGAATGGTGGAACGACACCCCCACCCGACTCAAATCCGGACAGGACGCCTACACCTTCACTGATTGCCTGAATCACTGGGGTGTCCTCGAGCTGGACCTGCACGCCGACGGCATCGACGTCGAATCCGGGATCCTCCACGAGCGCTCCTGGCGGTGGCTGCGGGTGCACATCACTCGCATCGCCGCGAACCCCACATCTCGCCTGCACAAGGCTCTGACGAAAGGCGCATGAGTGGCGCTCAAGGACCTCACCGAAACCGGATTCGACCCCGACCTGCACCTGCCGATCCGCGGGAAGCGGTACACAGTGCCAGCCCCGGACTACGACACAGCGAAGAAGATGCGCGACATGGTCGCCACCGAAGGCATGCCGCCGGTCGAGCAAACCGACGAGGCGATCGCAGCCCTCGGGCCCGCGTTCGACGAGATGGTCGCCGACGGACTTCCGTGGCCGATGATCCTGCACTCCGGGCGGACCGCGATCCTGCACTTCGGTATGTCCCCGGACTGGGGCGAAATCCACTGGGCCATGGCGCACATCCCGCGCATGGCGGACATCGAGAAGGTTCTCGGTAAGCATGCCGAGTTGATCGCTGCCCGGAAGAAGGCGGCGAAGAAGGAGGGCTGAGTCATTGCGCTCGATGTAGGGGAATTGGTTGCCCGCCTCACCCTCGACGACTCCCGATTCATTCAGGGCACCCAACGCTCCGAACAGCAGTCCCGCCAAGCCACACAACGGATCAGCAACAGCTTCCAGGACATCACCCGCGCCGCCCAACGCGCAGGGCAGGCCGCGCAAGCTGTCGAGCTGAACGACCGACTCGACCAGGAAGCGCGACGAGTAGCCGACCAGATCCGTGAGCTCGAGCGCAACGCCCAGCGTGCCGACCAGTCCGTCGATGACATCGTCATGAACACCAACCTGCTGTCCGACGCACGGAGAGCAGCGGACGAGATCGAGCAGATCCGGGCGGGCGCACGCCAGGCAGCCGGGGCGGTCGACGACATCGACCTCGGCAACCGGCTACGCGATCAGCTTCGGGACGCCCAAGGCGAACTGGACGACCTCTACCGGCGAGCCGGGGAGGGAGGCGGTGATGCGGGCGCACGAGGCGGCAGCAACTTCCTATCGTCGTTCGCCGGTGCGATCGGCGACCTCGGATCGAAGACCGGACCGATCGGTGCCTCCATCCTCGGTGTCGCAGCCCTCGGATTGACCGCGGGCGCGATGCTCGCCGGGGCCATCAAGGATGGCATGCAGGCCGAACTGGGCCGCGACATGTTCCAGGCCCAGACCGGGGTCACCGTCGGGCAGGCCCGCAAGTTCGCGCAAGCGGCAGGTGAGGCGTACGCGGACACGTTCGGTGAATCCGTCGCAGGAAACCTCGACACCGCCCGACTGGCCCTACAGAACAGCCTCCTCGATCCCGGGGCAACGCAGCGTGACGCCGAGGAGATCATCAAGTCGCTCGACGGCGTGGCCCGCATCCTCGGCGAGGATGTGCCCCAGGTCGCCAGGGCGGCCGGCAACGCCGTCAAGTCCGGGTTCGCTGCCGACGTCAACGATGCCTTCGACCTCATGGTCAAGGGCGCGCACATCGGCCTGAACGCATCCGAAGACCTGATGGACACCATCATCGAGTACTCGGTGCAGTTCGAGAAGGTCGGCCTGACGGGGGCGCAGGCGTTCGGTCTGATGAACCAGGCTGTACAGGCAGGCGCACGCGACACTGATACCGCAGCGGATGCCATCAAGGAATTCGCGATCCGGGCAATCGACGGATCGACGGCCGCGGCTGAGGCGTACCAGGCACTCGGGTTTGATGCTGCCGAGATGTCGGCGCGAGTCGGGCAGGGCGGCGAAGAAGGCGCAGCTGCAATGGAGGAGCTGCTGACCAAGATCCGGGAGACCGAGGACCCTCTCGTTCGTAACGCGGTCGCCGTCGGCCTCTTCGGCACCAAGGCTGAGGACCTTGGTAACGCCATGAACGAACTCGATCTCACGACTGCTGTGCAGTCGATGAACGACTACGAGGGGGCTGCGAAGTCTGCCATCGAGGTGATGACGGGCAACGCAGCTACCTCCGTTGAGGGGGCTATGCGCTCCATCGAGCGCGCAGGAGATGGACTCAAGGCGGCCCTTGCGGAAGCCTTCGGGCCGTACATCTCCGAGTTCGCGGACACCATCTCGAACAACCGGGCCGGGGTCATCGGGTTCTTCATCGACGTCGGTAACGCAGCGTTCGATGGCGCCGAGGCGGTGCTGAGGTTCGTGGCGAACGGTATGCGTGGGCTCGCCGAGTTCGCGCAGGCAGGCTCGGAGATGTCGGTGCAGTTCCTGCGTGGCGTCGCCGACATGGTCGACGGCTTGGCGTTCCTGTCCGACATCCCCTTCCTCGGCGACCTGATCCCCGACCTCGGCGATGCGGGGGACAAGATCAACGCACTCGCCGACGCCGCCGAATCTGGCGGGACCGCGGTTGCGGACGGACTGAACAAGGGCGCCGAGTTCATCGAAGGAACCCTCATCCCCGCCGTCGGTACCGCGCAGGAACGGTTCGGCGAGTTCGCCGGCAACATGCAACTGTCGGCGGCCTTCAATGACGAGATCCAGAAGGTCAACGACACGATCTCCGAATTCGGCGTCAACATGGACGGCTCGGTCGCGAAGATCGAGAACTGGACCGGCAAGCTCGACCAGGCCAACCCTGCCCAGAAGACCATGCACGACACCCTGTCCGGACTGTCTGCTCAGTTCCTCGAGCAGAACCGCACCGGTCTCCTCGCCGGGGCGACCGTGGAGGAACTCACCCGCCAGTACGCCGCCAATCGGGACGAACTGATCCGGCAGGCCAGGGAGATGGGGCTCACCAACCAGGAGGCCCTCAAGCTCATCGACAGCTACGGACTCGTCCCGAACCTCGTGGATACCCAGATCAACCAGCCAGGGATGCCTGAAGCTCAGTACGCCCTCGACGTCCTCAAGGGCAAGGTCCTCGACGTCCCGAACGACAAGACCATCCACACCGAGGCGCTGACCAAGGATGCGATCGACAACCTCTCCGCTCTCGGGCTCAAGGTCGAGACCCTCCCGGATGGCACGGTGCTCGTCACCGCGAACACCGACGACGGACAGAACGCGATCAACAGCTTCATCAACAGCAACAACGGTCGGTCGCTGTCGATGTACGTGGAGCTGCAGCAGCGGCGGGTCGGGTACTGGCAGTCGCAGGGATACTCCGCCGGCGAGGCCGCGCGTATCCAGGGGCCGGTGCCGGTGGCAGCCGACGGCGCGATCCGAGATCCGCAGATCCGGGACGGCCACGGCCGCGGCATCATCTGGGCCGAGGACGAGACCGTCAAGGAGTCCTACATCCCCTGGGCGCTGTCGAAGCGCGCTCGGTCGGAGAGGATCCTCGCCGCCACGGCCGAGCACTTCGGGCTGGGTCTGGTGAAGATGGCCGACGGCGGCATCACCGGAGGCGGCTTCAACTCTCAGGCCGCGGTCGCGAAGGCCATGGCCCACGACGGCGAAGGCTACGTCTACGGCGGCCTGGACTGCTCCGGGTACCTCAGTGCCGTGTTCAACGCAGGCACCGGGCAGAACGTCCGGTTCACCACCGACTCCGACTTCGCTGCGATGGGATGGCAGCCGGGCTACGACCCGGACGGCTTCAACATCGGCACCAACGGCGGAGTCGGCGTCAACGGCCACATGGCCGGAACCCTGTATGGCACAAACATCGAGTCGGACGGCACCAACGGCATCCAGTACGGCGGTGGCGCAGACGGCGCGATGGACTTCCCGGAGGTGTGGCACTGGCCCGGCGCGACCTCGGGTGACGATCCGTCGACCGAGCGCACAGGCACGTTCACGAAGCAGGATCTCGCGAACGATCTCGGCGACCCGAACCTGATCACCGGAACCACGGACAGCGGCGCCACCCTCGCCACCGACGGGCAACGAGTGTTCGTCACTAACTGGCCGTCAACCCTCGGCGGCACCACGACGGCAGCAGGCACCACCCCGCAGCCGACGACGGTATCTATCAGTGGTGGATCTGGTGGCGGCACCCCGCAGACCGCAGGCCTGCCGATACCCCCGACCCCGGGGGAGCAGCTGTCGACACGCTTCGGCGAGTTCGGGACGCAGGCAGGCGAGATTGGCACCCAGGCCGCCCTCGACGCCTTCGGCCTGGGGGGCACCCTGCTCGACCCGAACCATCGCTACTGGAAGGCGATCCGCGACACACAGTCGGCGTTCGCAGGCATGAACGAACAGGACCGCCCCGGCGGCACCTCGCCATCAATGCGGCGGAACGGTGTGCAGATCGCCAACAACATCACCGTCTCCAACGACCAGGAACAGATCCGGAAGTTACTGGAGACGACGAAGCGGCTACTGATGCAGTACGGAGGGGCAGGAGCGTGAGCCTGAACATTTCGATCCTCGGCGCCGGAGGTGGCCCGGAGATCCACCTCGCGGGCGACTTCGCCGGGACGGAAGGAATCCGCCTCGGCAAAGGCCAGGTGCAGGGCTTCTACCACGCGCCGGTGGACACGGAATGGAAGCGGGCCAGGCGCCAGCGCGGCGGCTCGTTCGCCGGGCTCGAGAACCCGGCGCGCGACATGCAGCTCGGCTTCCGTGTCCGCGCCATCCCCGGCCGGACATGGCAGGAGTCGGACACTCTGCTCCGCTCCTGCTTCACGTATCAGCTGGACCCGTGGTGGCCGGGCGACACCCTCGCCCGCATCCGCGTCGAATCCGACTCCGGTATCCGCAGCCTCGCGGTGCAGATGTTCGAGGAACCGGACTTCGTTCCGGACATCAGCCCGGAAGTGCTCCAGTACGGGAACGTCTTCTACAAGCTGCGTGCCGGTCAGTCGTTCTGGGAGGCACCGCCCATCGTCAAGTCATGGGAGACGGCGGGCACGTCCGGGTCGGGCACGATCGAAGTGTCCAACCCGACCGATGTCGAGATGTTCCAGACGTGGGTCCTGACGCCGGGAACGTGGACGGTTCCGGACGTGTCGTGGACGGGCCGCCCCCGCGCGCGCACACCCGGTGGTCTGTACCCGTCACGGTCGATCACCCTGCAGCCCGTCACTCCGGCTATGGGGTCGTTGACGATCCAGCTCGATCCGATGCACGTGATGATGCAGGACGCATCGGGCATCAATGTCATGGGATTGGTCGGCGGCGGCTACTACTTCATGCACACCATCCCGCCACACACCCCGCTAACACGCCTGCCGATCTCGGTGACGGATGCGCCGGTGGGTGGGGCGCGGGCGGAGCTGCATCAGCCGCGCCTGTGGTCGAACTGCCTCGGAGGAATGTAGATGACGACTGCACTGGAGCAGGCGTGCGCGGATGGCCTCGCCGCGGTTCGTGAACGCGAAGCTGCCCTGGTCATGTCGCGCCTGTATGCGCCCGTCGTGCAGTTGTGGGACGGCAATATCAACCTGCAGTACGTCGTGCGATGTGAGAACGAATACGACTGGCTGGATGTCGAGAACGACACCGGTACCGGCGTCATCAAGATCGATTCTGATCATGAAGAAGCGCAGTGGCTGTGGGACATCCGGGGCCGCAAGGACCGCGGCGAAACCATCGATGTCCTCGTCACGGTCGACTACGTCGGCAGGCGTTGGTCCGGGTTCCTCGACACCGTCGACATGGACACCAACGACCTCGGTCAATCCATCGTCACCGCGAACTTCCTGTCCGACTACGAGCAACTGAAGTGGCGGGACCTGTGGGCCACCCCGACCACCCCGGCTGGGTTCCAGCCGTTCAAAGTGTTCATGCTCGGTGGCCCCACTGATTGGGCGTTGGGTACCGCGCTCAAGCTGAACCTTGCCCGCGCGCATGGGTGGCCGGCAGGGATGGGATGGAACGACCCCCTCTCTGACGGGGACGCGGACTACACGAATTGGCCGATCGCCCTCGCCCCACTGGACTACGAAACGGCCGCCACCCGCGGCACCGTTACCGGTCTGGCGCTCTCGCGGTTCAAGACGTGGCACGAGTGCGCCGAGTCGATGCTGCACGACGCGGACCTGACCGTCCGATGGCGGCGGTACATGCCCGGCGATCCGTTGCCGTGGGAGGGTGCGCAGGTCGCCTACGGCACGTTGGTCATCTGGTTCGAGAACAACTCGGGTGGGCTCGCCCCGACCGTGACGGGTTCCTTCTGGGAAGGCGTCGGACAGTTGGTGCGGATCTTCGTGTCCGCATTCTCCGAGGGACTCGGTGGTGGGTCGCTACCGATCGAGAACTCAGAACAGTCGGTCGTTGGCCTGCCGCCGGTGCCGGAGTATCAGGTGCCCGGCTACCTGGGGACCAACCCGAAGGTGCCGTTCGTGTTCTACCCGGCCGGATCGCCAGGGGTTGTGTCGCAGAAGGCGTCCCTGAGATTGGCGCGTGGGCACAGGCTGACCGGTGGTGGGCACTCAATGCCCGGCGTGAACGAGATCATCGAGGCGGCCATCGCAGCGATCGGCGATGCCCTGGCAGCGATCCCCTTCCTTCCGATCCCACCCATGGGGGGCGTGGCGACGGCACTGCTGATGCCGTTCCTGGAGGACACGATCCTCGCCTTCATGACCGTCTACTTGGTCAACCGCTCGCAGTACCTGTCGGACTTCTCGCTGTACGAAATGTGGGTCGACGGCGCAGACCAGGCATACACCCTCAGTGCCACCCTGGTATTACGCGAGGCGGTCCGCGCGACCGAAACGAAGTACTCGGCGGATATGCAGATCCTCGACGGCACACCGTGGTTGGTCGGCGCGAAAGGGTATGGGCATTTCGATTTGGGGAACCGGATATTCGTGCAGACCGAAGGTGACCGGTCGGGGCGAATCGAAGCACCGCGCGTGAAGTCCCTTCGCCTGACCGCCGGCCCCGGGCGGGCTCCCGGTTGGGATATCAGGCTCGGCTCGAAAGACCCACAGGACGCATTCGGGCTGATCCTGAAACGCATCCAGAAACTTGCAAGCGGCATGAAGGCGTTAGGTGTGATCTGATGCAGGACAACGAACTACCCACCCTCGCGAACTGCAACCCGAACGACCCCGAAGAGGTCTTCCTCCCGTTCTTCGTGGGGCTGCCGGACGTGATCGGCGCAATGCTCGTCTTCCCTATCAAGTGGTGGCGGAAGGTGTCCGCCCACCTCATCGACTGCGGAGTGATGATCCAATGCCCACAGTGTGGACATCGTGAGGAACCAAAGAAGAAGTTCCGTATCGACGCGACTGAAGACCCGATGATGGGTGGTGGCGGACGATGGGTGCCGGCTGACGAGCCAGAGCCGGAAAAGGACGTCCTCGCCGAGCGGTTGGACAAGATCCGTCCGCAGATCAAGCAGGAGATGCTGCGTCGTCTGCGTGAGGAGTTCCCCGACGACCCCGCACTGCGTGACGGCGGTGCACGGTGACTGTCCCCGGGGGTGGTTATCCGG
This sequence comes from Rhodococcus sp. Chr-9, assembly GCF_000801125.1. Taxonomy (NCBI): domain Bacteria; kingdom Bacillati; phylum Actinomycetota; class Actinomycetes; order Mycobacteriales; family Nocardiaceae; genus Rhodococcus; species Rhodococcus sp. Chr-9. The sequence goes on along the minus strand of NZ_JTIZ01000003.1, from coordinate 6,701 downwards.
ACGGCACCTTCGATGACGACCTCACCGGGCTGAACGGGCTCGACGAGGCGACGTGGAAGCAATCGAAGTTCGATTCCGCGGTCGGCCCCTACAACACGGCGCAAGGCAACTTCAAAGGCGAGTTCATTTCAGCGCCCCTGTTCGGTGGTGAGGTGGCGCGTCTCGACAATCGCATCGACGAGCTGTTGATCGGCACCGAGCGCGCCATCCGCTACACCTACAGCACCTCCGATGTGTGGACGAAGCACCCTGCCGCATACAAGGTTGTGGCGGACCTATTCGGCGGCTCCACCTCGGGCCGCAGGGGCACCCGATCCGATGGAGGGCAAGGTGGGTTCTCCGGCGGCTGGGAACGCGTCGAGTTCGCCGGTGCGGATCTCGAGAACCTGCCGACAAATGTGGCAGTCACGATCGGTGCAGGCACGGAAGGTGACGACGACAGCGACGCTGGCGACACCACGTTCGGCTCCTTCGCTGCAGCGGGTGGAGCTACGGCGTCCACCTACGGTCTCGGGAATCGCTCGTTCAAGATGCGCGGTGGCAAAGGTGGATTCAACGGATCCAGGGGTATGGCCGGTAGTGATGGTCCGTTTCACCCTGGCGGATCGGGGGGCGCAACCTCAGGGGGTGCCGCAGCGATCGGTGGGAACGGGTTCAGCATCGACGTCGGGCAGGTCGGGACAGGATCGGCTGGCGGCGGTGGCGGCACCTATGCGGACGGTTTGGCATGGTTTGGCGCCCGCGGCGGCTACGGTGGTTGGCCGTCCGCCCCGGGCGGTGGTGGAGGTGGGTCGTCGTGGGGACTCGTCGATGCGACCGCGCGTGGTGGCAACGGAGTCGCAGGTGCGGCAATCGTCACGGTGTATGTCGAAGACGCACTCGGTTCGCCACCATCGACACCGACCAATCTTGCGGCGTCCACCATCACATCGTCGTCAGCGCATGTCACCTGGGACGCATCGACTGACGATGTCATGGTCCGGAACTACGTCCTGTTCCTGAATGGCACCCGCTATGCGGTGGTGGATGTTCTGTACCACGACTTTGTGGGCCTCACGGCGTCCACTGCATACGAGGTTCAGGTTCAGGCCGTGGACATCGGCGACAACTTCTCTGAGCTCTCCGCTCCGATGCAATTCACTACGACCGCATGAGAAAGAGAGGTGAACATGTCGACAGCTGAGATAGTCGCTGACGGACTGGCATCACCCGGCGGATTCGAGGCGACCTTATACCGGGTCGACCCGCCGATCCAAGGTACCGATCACCTGCTGGTGTGGCATCAGCCGCGAATGTTCGGCCAGCCGGGGCAGATGAAGGTCGTGCTCGCGACCCCTGGGGGTGCGGGATACGGCAAGCGCATGGATGCGATCGCAGGCACGTACGTGACCGATGAGCCGAATCATCATCTCGCTTTGCAGCTTGCGGGGGGGTATCAGATCGTCACACCCGAGACTGTGGAGGTTGAATCGTGACGCGTTACTGGCCCCTCGAGCGGGGTCACATGGTCACGTCCGGGTTCGGTGCCCGCTGGGGAACCGCACACTGGGGCTGCGACTTCGGGCGCGAGGGCGGCTCTGGTGGCATGGCGGTGCACGCCGTGCAGGGCGGCAGTGTCACGCACGTCGGCCCTGCATCAGGGTTCGGGCAGTGGGTTGTCCTCGACCACCCCACCGAGGATGGTTCCGGCACCACCGTCTACGGGCACATCATCCCCGAGGTACACCTCGGGCAGCGCGTGGAGGCCGGGCAGCGCATCGCGCACATCAACCCGGACAGCAACACGAACGGCGGCGTCGCCCCACACCTGCACCTCGAGTGGCACCGATACGTGTGGTCACCACCCGGACCGAACCGGCTCGACCCGCTACCACTTCTCGACGGCGCACTCTTCCCCGGTGAGGCCCCGCCATCAACACCCGCAGGAGGAGGCATGGACGCACAGGCCCTCTCGGAAGCAATGGGCGGGAGTCTGCCGATCGAGCGGTACCGCGAACTCCTCCCTGGCTTCATGAACGCGATGCTCGCCGCGAAGTGCACCACAGTGGAGCGTGCTGCGATGTGGTGCGCACAGATCGGGCATGAGAGTGCCGGCCTGCAGTACATGGAGGAGATCGCTTCCGGTGCTGCATACAACGGCCGCGCGGATCTCGGTAACACGCAGCCGGGGGACGGGCCGCGATTCAAGGGTTCCGGCCCGATCCAGCTCACAGGCCGCGCCAACTTCCGCGCCTTCTCTGCGTGGTGCCACGCCCAGGGCTGGGTGGATTCCCCGACCTACTTCGAGCAGCGTCCGCAGCTTGTGCGCGACGATCCGCACTGGGGGTTTCTTGCAGCCTCGTGGTACTGGACGGTTGCGCGCCCACAGATCAACTCGCTCGCGGACACCCGGAACCTCGAAGGCGTCACACGCGCCATCAACGGGGGCCTCAACGGCATCGCCGACAGATCCACCCGCTACCAGCGGTGCCTGAACCTCGGCACTCGACTTCTCCCCACCTCTGGAGGTTTCCTCGACATGCTCAACCATGAAGAGCAGGTAGAACTGCTCGCCAAGACCCGCGACCTGTGGAACCTCGGTGTGCGCCCGGTCCCGTCACTCGTCGACAAGAAACCGTTCTCGCCGTTCTCCCTCATCCCCACCGCCGACAAGCATGCGTTCGACGCGAGCGTGAAGGCCGAGGAAATCCTCGAAGTCCTCGGCAACATCAATCGACGTCTCGAAGCATTGGAGGCCCGCAAGTGAGCAGCATCGCGACACTCTGGCCCACCATCCGCCAGGTCACCTACAGCACCATCACAGCACTCCTCGCGATCAGCGTCTCGGCGCAGTGGATCACCGACGGACAGGCGCAACAGTGGCTCACCATCGGATCGTCAGTCCTCGCCGGTGTCGGCCTCGTCGTGTCCACGCTGTTCGTGGACCGCACCTCGAAGGCGCAGGAAGCGAAGATCGAGAACGCCGTGCAGGTCGGCATCGAACATGCCGGGGTGCGCGTGAACGCTTCGGTTCCGACCGATGCCCTCGGGCAGATCCCGCCACAGGTGCGGCAGCACGTCGAGACGGCATACGACCGCGTGCTCGCCGAGCGCGACCGACTCCTCGGGCGGTAGCCCGTGGATCTGACAGTCCTCGGCTTCCCGATCGTCGATGTCGCCTCGACGACACTCCTCGTCGGAGTGTTCCTCGCGGTCGTCACTGACCGCCTCGTTCCCGGTACCCGAATGGACAAGGCCCTCAAGTACCGGGAAGAGCACATCGCCCGGCAGGACGACACGATCACCGAACTCCTGAACCAGAACCGGCACCTGCTGGCCAAGGCTGATGCCGACGCCCGGGTCATGGAAGCACTACCCCGAGTCCCTGCCGATGGAGGGTCCGATGCGTAGATCGAAACTTGCTGTCGCCGCTGCACAGGCGGGGGCGGCCGATGCTCAGCAGGTCCTCGATGAGGTGCGGGCGCAGTGGGCGCTCGTCAACGAGGTGACCGGACGTCACGAGAAGATCAAGCAGGCCAACCATATCGGTGAGCGTCTCGCGAAACTGTTCGGAGGGGATGCCGGTGGATAGGTGGCTGACACCCCGATACCTCACAGCCGCCGCTGTGGTCATCATCGGACTGTTGCTGTTTCCGATGGTCGGCCCGGAGAAGGCGGCCAACATTCTGATCACGGCGCTGGCGGTAGCCCTGTGGCTGTTCGTGATCGGGTATTCCCGGATCGAGTGGACCCGCTACAGCGAAGGCAAGGCGCTGATGGCCGCGATGGTCGCACTCGTCATCCTGTGCACCTTCCTGGCCGTCTACTACTGGACCGGCGGAATCGACTGGTTTCATCCGATTCGCGGCCTGCTGTATTTGGTGTGCATTCTCGGCGCCCTCAATTTCCTGTTCCTACTGAAGAAGTGAGGGCTGACTGATGCTCGGCTGGAAACCGATTTACGAGAACATTTGCCTCAATGGCGGCGACTGGATTTTCGAACGCACGAACCCGAAAGGCCCCTTCGTTCCCGGCATGACCGCCGAAGTGAAGTGGCAGAACGGCATCACGTGGGACGCCGAGATCAGCGGCGCCGACATCAAGTGGCGGATCGAATCCGAGGAGTGTACTCCGGCGATCATCCCCGACGGAACACCGTTCGTGATCTGGGTGCACTACCCCAACAACACGACGAGCACCACCGATGACTACCCGTGGATGCGCGGACGCGCGTACCGCACCGATATGGAGGACTAACCCATGGCTACACCTGACGTGACGAAGAATGCGATGGCTGATGAGTGGGCATCGCGGGGTGCCGTGTTTTCGCTGCACACCGGCGATCCGGGTACGTCCGGGGTGAATGAGGTGACGGACGGTTCGTATTCGCGGCAGACGACGACGTGGGGGACGGCGGCGGGTGGCACGGTCGCGGGCTCGAAACTGACGTTTGATGTGTCGGCGTCGACGACGGTGACGCATGTGTGCCGGTGGAGCGGGGCGACGTTGGTGGGTGTGTACGACCCGACCGACGCGACGGTCACCCCGTCCGGGAAGTTCGAGACGACCCCGTCGTACACGTACACGGGGCCGTGACGATGTGGCCGGGGCCTGATCGCGGGGCCGCGGTGTTCCCTGGTCCCGATACGGGGGCGGCTGTGTTCCCGGGGCCTGATCGCGGGGTCACGGTGTTCCCGCCGGCGCCGGTGTTCGCGATGCCCATCGGCCTCGACCTCGCTGGTGGCGGTGTGGTGCTGGTGGAACTGATCCCAACACCTTTGCATCCGCTCGACCTGTCGGGTGGCGGGCAGGTGGATGTGGAGTTGGCCGCGACAGCTGGTGTCGATCTGGCCTTGTCGGGTGGTGGTGTGGCGACCGTGAACTTCGCAACCCCCATCACCCTCGACTTGTCGGGTGGCGGGGATGTCGCGGTCGACCTCACACCGGTCGGTGTGCTGGATCTGGCGCTGTCGGGCAGCGGCACCACCGACACAGCGCTGACGTCGCACAGCACGCTGGGTCTGGCGCTCACCGGTGGCGGTGACGCCGCCTTCGGTACTGTCCCCACCGCCGACACCGATCTCACCCTCACCGGTGGTGGCGCCGTCGACGTGGCCGTATCCTCGGCGGTCGAGTTCCCCCTCGACCTGTCCGGCGGCGGCACCACGGGCGTCGAGCTGGCCCCGATCACGTTCCTAGCCGGCGGCATGGACAAGGCCGGCACCCAGAACGGCTCGAGCTCGTGGACTCAGGTCACCGGCTGGGGTGTGAGCCCCGGCTACCCGGGCGCGGTCATCGAGTCGAACGCCCTGCGCGTGGTCGGCACCGGCACCGCGACCGTCTACGGCCAGTTGACCACGACCGGCGGCGTGATCCCGTCGATTCAGTTCCGGGTGAAGCGGAACGGGACGATCGTCCTGACCTCGACCCAGGGCGGCACGCCCCAGGCCGCCTCGATGCAGCTCGACCTGGTCGACGGCGACCTGCTCGTATTCGAGGCCCGGTGCTCGTCGGTCTACGGCACGCCGACCATCCAGCCGACCGATACGTACTTGCGGTACGACCCGCTGTGACCCGCCAAGGCCCCCATCCTCTTCGTGAGGGTGGGGGCCTTTCGTCGTTCCATGGAACCGATTCTGCGGCGGATGCGTCCAACCAGACATGGACGCCGATGAGGTTCGCGATCTGCTGCGGGTGATGGGGATGCTCGAGCACGCCGAGATGCGGGACGCGGGCGGTGCTTCCCGGACCGAAGCCCCACCGCCCGCGCAAGAAACCACTCTACGACGCGACAGGCGCAGCCAACCACCGACGTACCGTCGCCTCTGACTTCCCGATCTCCTCACCGATCGCATAGTTCGATCACCCCGCAGTGCGGAGCTGACGCGCGCGATGACGCAGCGCGTCACCCGCGTCACTGGGTGCGTCGTCCTCTTCGGCCGGCGGGGGAGTGGGCGCCTCGGGCACTGCGGTGAGCTGCGGTGTCGCATGCGACGCGGGTGCGTCATCGTTCGACTCGAGGCCGGTCTCGGCCTCGTCCTCCGCGCGCGCAACCTCTTCCTCCGCGCGCGCCCGGGCGCGCACGATCGCCAGGTGCGTCAACGCGAGCGCCGCCACCGGTGGCACCACCGCGACGACCGTGGCGACACCGGGATGCACCGGCCCCGGCGGCAGTAGGAGGTGCGCGGCGTTCCCGGCCACCGACACCACCACGGCCGACCACAGGAGCGCCCAGGCGTAACGACGCGCCGGCCCGTCGTCGAGCGTCACTACCACCCGCGTTGCCGCGACGATCAGTCCGTCGACGACGAGCGGCCATACCGCGGACTGCCACTGTCCGAGCCCGGCACGGGCGGCGAGGTCGGCGAGGGCTGTGTAGGACAGTGCGAGCGCGGCGGCGCCGAGTCCGTAGATCAGTGCCCCGTCGGTGCGCGTCACGCGGATGGTGTTCACGAATCCCCTTTCGGTCTGACATCATGAGTGCACACCGCCCGTCCCCTCTGGGGGCGGGTTTACTTCTTCCGGGCCCCGCCGCGCGATGTACCGGATACGTACCGGTAATTCACGACACCGGTTGGAACGACCGGACGCGACACGGAACTACATGGAATTGCCCGCTCAGAAAGTGACAACCCCACACCGAACCACTTGCCACTAGCCGACGTTGCCGGACCGCAGAAGCCCTCGCGAGGCGGCGGAGGACCCGGGTTCGATTCCCGGCA
>NZ_JTIZ01000022.1:0-21415 GCF_000801125.1 Rhodococcus sp. Chr-9 | reverse complement strand
GCGTCAGCCGCGAACCCCGCTACGCACTCCGGATCCGGAAGGGCCATTTAACTCCTCCCATTCATTTTCTATTTTATAGAAATTGTTTCGAAATGGGAATGATGATTGTTCATTCCACATCGAATAAAGGAGAGGCTTCTCTGGTTTAGTTCGTGTCGAATTGGCGGGAGCCAGCGAGTCCTTGCGGAACTCGGGGCTGGCTCCCGCCGAGGACGGACGGCCCGGTGGGCTATCCCTTGGTGCCGCGACCACGGGTGGTCTTCGGCGCTTGCGTTGTGGACGAGCCGAACAGGGCCGAGAGGGCCTGTCGCTGCAGTTCGGCATCCTTCTCGAGCTCGGCGCGAAGTTCCTCGGCCTTGGCGGTGATCGCGGGATCGTTGGCCAGGGTGTCGAGGTGCTTCTCGATGGCGGTGCGGATGGTGTCCGTGACCGTCATACCGCTGAGCTTCGACAGCATGCCGATGCGAGCGTGCAGTTCGTCGTCCAGTCGGACGGCAAGGGTCTTCATGACCGGCTCCTCCTTCCTGAAGGTGTTTGTCCGAACGGTTCCGCGCGGGAGTCGTTCGGCCACTTCCTCGGGGTGGTGCGACCGGTGGAGGCGGGATGCCTTCACGATTTCGGCCGCAGGCCCCCGACGAAGGGCCCTCCCGTCTACGGGATGGTAAAGACGTAGACATGGCCCTCGGGTGAGCGTTCGAAGTGCACGTCACCTGACAGTTCGGCGTCGCGGGCGAAGCCTGCATAGTTGATCGACACATAGCCGCGGAGCGCATCTGGCACTGCCCGGTCGATCTCGGTTTCAAGCCCGTTGTGAAGCACGTCGCGCGCCCAGTCCTCCGGCGAGTCGTATTCGCCGCCATAGGAGTCGGTGAACGAATCGAGCATGTCGGGATCAGCATCGTGCAGTTGCGCGTAGGCCGCGAACGCCGCACCGTGCTCGGCGATACCGCGCGCCACCCGGGCCACCACGTCGAGCTGCTCGTACTCGCCGACCTGGAACGGGCCGAACTCGTCGTAGTCGAAGATGCCGTACTCCTCGGCGTCCGGCTCGTGGCTGCTGGTCAGGATGTGCTGAACGGCGTCGCGCAGCTCCTCGTCGGTGACGGCGGCATCGAGCCAATCGCCGTGCAGGCGCCCGGCGTTGTAGTCGGCCAGACTGCCGACCCAGATGCGCGGCTGCAAGGTTGGCTGCTGCTCGCGCTCGGGCTGCTGTGGTTGTTGATCTTTCTCATTCATGGATCACCTCCTTTCGTTTACGGGTGACACGCTCGCCGTCGATGCGGTCGATGGCCAGCGCGACATAGTCAGGGTTGAGCTCGATACCGAGCCAGTCGCGGCCGAGTGTTTCGGCGGCGATGGCGGTGGTACCGGAGCCGATGAACGGGTCGAGCACCAGACCTGGCTCGCTTGCCGCGTCGCAGTCGCACATCGCTCGTAGGGCCAGGCGGGTCGCGACCGCGCCGAGTCGCCGCACCGGGCGCTTGTACGCCGCTCGGCACTGGCTGCAGCGTTGTTCGGGGCAGCCGGCCTCGACCATCCGCCGCGCCAGGCTGACCGGGAAGGTCGCGAAATGCGGGCCACGGTAGCCGCTGACGGCCAACCGCCAGACATCGCCGGGATTCTTCCCGAGCGGATGGCCGAGTAGCCCAGCGGCGTGTAGTGCGGTCAGTCCCCGGTCACCGTCGCTGTTTGGCCCCAGCCAGGCTGGCCGAGCCGGCTTCCGCGATGCCGGCCTCGTCGACGCCCTGCGTTTCGGTGGGCGGCTGACGTGCGGCTCACGGATGGCATCGAGGTCGAAGAAGTAGGTCGGCGAACGGGCGAGTACGTAGATGAACTCGTGCTTGGTGGCGAGTCGGTCCGCAACGCTGGTCGGGATAGTGTTCGTCTTGGCCCACACGATCTTGTTGCGCACCAGCCAGCCGTCGGAGACCAGCTGCAGCGCCAGACGCTCCGGCCCGAGCAGCAGACTCTTGCGGCCGGCCCCCTCGGCCGGTTTGGTGCTGTAGCTGTCCCCCAGGTTCAGCCAGACCGTCCCGGTCGGCACGAGCACCCGCCGCACCTCGACGAGCAGCGTGTGAAGCCCAGCGACCCATTCGTCGACATGTGCTTCGAGCCCGAGCTGGTTGTCGTGGTCGTAGTTGCGCAGCCGAAAGTAGGGCGGGCTGGTCACCACGCAGTCGACCGACGCATCCGGCAGCTCCCGCAGGCGGTCGAGTGCGTCGCCGATGAGGATCTGGTTGCGAGGCAGGCTCATGCCGTACCTCCGGCCAGCACCTGCGCCAACGTGTTCGGCGTGGCGTAGCGAAACATCGCCGCCGTCAGGCTGTGGCTGCGGTGGACGGCGGCTTCGAGCTTCGCGGCACGCTCGGCGGTGGTCAGAAGCCAGACCACCAGCGGGAAGCTGCCACGGCGGTCTTGTTCGATTCCGCTGCGGCGGTAGTCCTCGTACTGCTGACACTGGGGGTTCCCCCTGCCCCGAGCCCCAGCGGATCGGCGCTGGCGACCTTCGCCACCAGCGGTCGTCGTAACGCTGCATTCGACAAGAGCATTGGCAGCATCGACAGCGAGCATCCGCCCACCCGGGCGAGCGTCAACAGGGCGGCGTGCAGCAGGTCGCTGCTGCGCGGGCCGAGCTGGTCTCCGTAGAGGCTCTTGAAGACGCCGAAGATCACGTCGGCCGACCGTTCTGGTTGGTTATCGACGAAGACCGACACCCCAACGGGACAGCTGTCGGTTGGGTCGAACACCACGATGTCCGTCGTGCCGCTTCGGGTCGACGCGCTCGAGGAAGTCCGTACAGGCATCGCCCTTGCCGTCGATGAGCACCACCGACCGCCCGGCGGTCGCGTCCGCCGGCGCCAGGTTCACCAACATCGTCGACTTGCCGGTGCCCATGGGGCCGATCACGTGCATGACCCGCTTGGCCTCCTCCACACCCTGGCCGACTGGCCGGTCGCCGTCGAGGGTTGAGTCGCCCAGAATCCGACCTGCACGCGGCACAGTCGTGGCGACTGGAAGCTGGCGTGGGTGGGGTGAGGGCACGCCCGGTAGGTCTATGTCCTTCGGGCCGATCGGCCACCCGAGCAGCGCCGTCAGCTCCGTGACGCCCAGTTCACTCGGCCACAGCAGCGGGTCGCGCATCTCGTCGAGTGCCCGCAACGACGATCGCTTCAGGCGGAGCGCCACGCCCGGGGCTTCCAGTCCACGTAGCGGCGCGGCCAGGTTCCCGATCAGTCGCTGCGCCCGAGCGCGGTCACGAGATCGTGCGCCGATCCGCAGCTCACACGAGAACCGATGCTCGCCGAACTTGGTACCGACCCGTGTCCGCTGTTGGCTCGGAACATCGGAGATCAGGCGTGGACGGTGTCGTGGCCCGAGAATGACCTGCAACCGCACCAGCTCACCTCGATGGGCGCCGGAGAGTGCGGCAAGGACACCGCGGGCGACCTGTTCGGTCGAGCCAACCGCCAACGGTATCCGGCGATGCCCGGGTAGGCGCACCGCCGCCGCCGCTGTTGAATCGACGGGGCGACGTCCAGCGGTAGCGCGCAGTCCGACGAGGTACAGCGACATCGCTCGTACTGCCCGTCCCGCGACGGTAGGTTCGGCCCCGAGAAACCAGGCGATCGTGCCGGCTTCGCCGCGAGCCTCCAGGACCAGGCGGGGTTGACGGCCAGGCCGGAGAGCGCTCCGACGGCCGCACGCGCGGCTTCAACCGGTAATGGAGTAGGCAGCTCCAGCCTCGTCCAGGCGAACGATCCGCAGCTATTCATCGGAGCCCTCCGCATCGTCGCGAGCCTGCCGCTCGGCCTGAGCCTCGGCCTCACGCTCAGCATCGGCCATTGCCATGGCGATGATCGCTCGCGCAATCTTGCGCACATCGGGCTGCTCGCGTTGTTCGGAATGGACGATGATCCGTCGGCTGTGCCGGGCGCGTTTGATATCTGCCCGTTGCACAGCCCTCCGATCCGCTCGATAGGGCGCATTCTTACTCACGCCCTCGTCGTCGTGATGTGTTGTTGACATGGATCTACCTCCTTCCCGAATTACGTGATGGACCGACTTTCGTGGTGCGTTTCGAAATAGAAATGCGAGTCGTGCGGCAGACTATGAACCGAACTGACGCGAATTGCAATAGGTAAATTGCCATTGTCGACTATTCCGCAACATCGACCGGAATAGTTGCCACGGAGAATCACCAGCCGCGGTACTTCGATGAGATCCGCCACCACAGGAGGGCTCCGACACCGACGACCAGTACGACGATGCACAGGTACAGCCAGATCGCCCGCAGGATGCTGATCGCGGCGTAGAGGGCCATGGCCGCCAGGAGTAGGCCGACGCACGCCTCCAGGAAGCGACCGCCGATACGGCCAGGGTCGCCGCCACTCACGGCAACCGCCGAATCTCAGCGAGCAGACCCGACACGAGCCCAGCCTCGTGACAGGTCGCGACGAAGCGGCCCTGGTCGAGGGGGAACCGCCCGATGACGCCCATGAGGAAGATCTGACCCACAAGATCCGTGGTCAGCAGCTCGTACGGCAGACTGCCTTTGCCGAACCCGTCCAGGGCCAGCTCGTCGAGGTGCCACTGGGCGAGCTCCAGCTCATCGTCGAGGTTGAAGCTCAGCCCCAGGCGCACATGATGCACGTCGTGGTAGTAGCGGAACCGGATGTTGTCCTCCGGCGAGTCGTAGATCGTCGACTCACAGAACAGGTTGCTCACCGGCAGTGGATCACCCGTCTCCTTCGAGTGGGTGAACGCGCCGCGCAGCTGTTGATAGGTGCTCGGCGCAGCCGCGACGCCGGCCCAGCCGAAGCCAAGCTCTCGACTGGTGAGGTCGGCCTGCTCGCGGACGAAGCGGGTCAGCTCGGCGCGACCAGCACGCAGATCTGACGTCGTAGGGTGAGAGGTGGTCATGGCGTGACTCCTTGACGTGTTCATTGGCGTGAAGAGGTTGAGAAGTGTTGTGGCCGTTCGGTCTGGCCGAGCGTAGGCACGCGCTCGGCCAGACCCTTGGATCTATCGCGGTGACGGCGGATCGATCCGGCTACGACGCGCCGTATCGATCATCTGGTGAATCGCCGACGCAGCCATCCGGTTGATGCGCGCCTGGGCCTGTCGCTGCGCGCGACGTGTTCGCGCGATCTCCGCCTGTCGATCGGCTTCGATCTGCGCGTACACACAACGTCCTGAGAGCAATATCAGGACGAGCCCGACCAGCGCGACGAGCACGAGGATCGCGAGTGTGCTCATCGGCGGTTCACCGCCCGGGCGGTGTCGGCGACCGCCTGACCCATGCCGATGACTGTCATCGTCTTGATGAAGTCCAGGTCGCCGGACGCGGCCGGTGCGGCCAAGGCGAGCTGCTGCTGCACCTGCGCGACCAGTGCCGCCTGCTGCATGGCGTAGGCGCCGGTGCGGGTGATGGCGTCAACCTTCGCCTGTTGAACTTCGCCGGCTGCGGCGATCGCGGCCGAACGGAGCTCGGTCGTCCGGTCGATCGCGGCCAGCTCCCGTGCGGTCTGGCGTGAGAGTCGGCCCCCGGCGGAGGACGGGGAGGGAACGAGGGACGGGCGCTGTAGCGCTCAACTGCGGTCATCAGCTTCTCCTTTGCTGATCGTTGGGATGTTGCCTTGCCCATCACAGCGGAGCAGCCGTCTATGGTCGTGACAGAAAAGTGCAGCCTTCAGACCAGCGGAAACGAGAAACTCGAACCGTGCCCCACGATGCAGTCGACCCCATCAGCGTCGAGCAGGTATGCGACGAGCTCATCGAGTTACGAGGAGCGCACGGCCGCTTGACTGTGCACAAGCTCGCACGCCATCCACTCTTGGTGCGCCTCTGCGGCGATGACGACTTGATAGACGGATATCTGGCGTTCAAGCGCGAGATGGAACGCCTGACACGCGGGAGCAAGTACGAAGCCGCACTCGCGTGGTCGATCCTCGCCGACGCAGACTCCGTCCTCGATCGCCTGACGCTCGCCGCCGAACACCTCAGCGAAGGAGAGCCGAAGGATCAGCGGACGATCCGCCACTGGAGCGACCGAGGCATGCTTAGCGTTGCCCACGACCTCGTCGCATTCGCCGCCATCCGCGGTAACACCGGCCAAGACCTGATCGGCATCACCATCGCCGCGACCAGTAGTCGCATCCAGGTTCAGATCATCCAGGTTGCCTCTCTGCAACTCTCCCGACGTGCCCCAGTCATCACCATTACCGCACCCAGTGAGCACGACGAAGCCCCTACGCCAGCGACCATCGATCTCGAACATGCCAAGCCGGACTACGAGGCATCAGGTGACACCACCTCAACCAGGGAATACAGGGTGGTCATCGCGCGGCAGCCCGATCACGGGCCGTTGAAGATCGCCATCATGGCCAGGAGATCACCGACCCCAACCTTCTTCCTTCGCGATGAGACGCCGGAGTCGCTGAGCGTCTGTTTCGCCGTGCATCGATCACTCGTCGAGATCGACCTGACCACGGCCGAGTAGCCGTGCAATCGTCAGCAATGTCAGCCCCCTCTGGCATGCTGAGACGCGACCAAACGGCGAGCCGCAAGATCCTCGTACAAACGTTCGAATAATGGTACAATGGGCATCACAAATGCCTACAGACACAACAGGAAGACCAGCTGTGGCGCTTAAGAAGTCGGATCTCTACTCATCATTGTGGGCAAGTTGCGACCAGCTTCGTGGTGGTATGGATGCCAGCCAGTACAAGGACTACATCCTGACGCTGCTGTTCGTGAAGTACGTCTCCGACAAGGCCAAGACCGACGCCAGTAGTCTGATCGAAGTACCTGCGGGCGGCTCGTTCGACGACATGCTCGCCGCCAAGGGCGACAAGGAGATCGGCGACCGCTTCAATAAGATCATCGCCAAGCTCGCCGAAGCCAACGACCTGCGCAACGTCATCGACCAGGCCGACTTCAACGACGAAGAGAAGCTCGGCAAGGGCAAGGAGATGCAGGACCGCCTCTCCAAGCTGGTCACCATCTTCAACGACCTCGACTTCCGTGGCTCGCGCGCTGAGGGCGACGACCTGCTCGGCGACGCCTACGAGTACCTGATGCGCCACTTCGCCACCGAGTCCGGCAAGAGCAAGGGCCAGTTCTACACCCCGGCCGAGGTCTCCCGCATCCTCGCCAAGGTGGTCGGCATCGGGCCGAACACCCGACAGGACCAGACTGTCTACGACCCGGCCTGTGGTTCCGGTTCGCTGCTGCTGAAAGCTGCCGCCGAAGCGCCCCGCGGCATGTCGATCTACGGCCAGGAGAAGGACAACGCCACCTGGGCGCTGTCCAAGATGAACATGATCCTGCACGGCAACGAGATCGCCGAGATCGAGAAGGGCGACACCATCACCAGTCCGCAGTTCACCAAGGGTGACCACCTGCGGACCTTTGACTACATCGTCATGAACCCGCCATTCTCGGTGAAGTCCTGGAACAACGGCCTCGAGAACGACTACGGCCGCTTCGAGTATGGCCGTCCACCGGAGAAGAACGGCGACTACGCCTTCCTACTCCACGCGCTCACGTCGCTCAAGAGCACCGGCAAGGCTGCGATCATCCTGCCGCACGGCGTGCTGTTCCGCGGCAACGCCGAAGCCACCATCCGCACCCGCCTACTCAAACAGGGCTTCATCAAGGGCATCATCGGCCTGCCGGCAAACCTGTTCTATGGCACCGGCATCCCGGCCTGCATCGTCATCCTCGACAAGGAGAACGCCCAGGCACGCACCGGCGTCTTCATGATCGACGCCTCCAAGGGCTTCATGAAAGACGGCAACAAGAACCGCCTGCGCAGCCAGGACCTCCACAAGATCGTCGACACATTCACCAAGCAGATCGAGATCGACCGCTACTCGCGCATGGTGCCGATGAGCGAGATCGCCGACCCCAAGAACGACTACAACCTCAACATTCCGCGCTACATCGATTCCTCCGAGCCCGAGGATCTGCAAGACCTCTCCGCCCACCTGCACGGCGGCATCCCTGACCGCGACCTCGACGCGCTGGCGCCGTACTGGGACGCCTTCCCGCAGCTCCGCAGCCAGCTCTTCAAGCCCAACCGCCCCGGCTACAGCGACCTGACCATCGACGTCAACCAGGTGCAGCAGACGATTCTTGACTCACCCGAGTTCCAAAAGTTTGCCGAAGAAGCGAATGCGCTCACCATCGACTGGTTCACAGCCCACCGCGACGCTCTGGCCGCCATTGATCAGAACACCACTCCCAACGACCTGATCGCCGCGATCAGCGACGACCTGCTCGCACGCTTCAAGCCCGTGCCGCTGCTCGACGAGTACGACGTCTACGAACAGCTCATGACCTACTGGCACGCTCAGATGCACGACGACGTCTTCCTGATCATGAACGATGGCTGGCTCGACGCCGCCAAACCACGCAAGACCATCGAGGACAAAGACCGCAAGCTCTCCGAAACCCCCGACCTGGTCGTCGGCTCCGGCCGTAGCGCCACCAAATACAAGATGGACCTCATCCCACCCGCGCTCATAGTCGCCCGCTACTTTGCTGACGAGCAGGCCAAGATCGACGACCTCACCGCAGCCGCCGAAGAAGCCACCAGAGCCGTCGAAGAGTACGTCGAAGAACACGCCGTCGATGACGGACTACTCGCCGACGCCATGGACGACGACAAGATCTCCAAAGCACTCGTCGCCGCACGCCTGAAGGCGATCAATACCGGCGGTGACCCCGACGAAATCAAGGCACTGCAATACGCAACCAAGTTGTACAACGCCGAAGCCGCTGCCAAGAAGGCAGTCAAGGATGCACAGGCGGATCTCGACCTCGCCACGCTGAAGAAGTACGGCGACCTGACCGAGGACGACGTGAAGTCGCTCGTGCTCGACGACAAGTGGCAGGCGACTGTCGTGCGCCGCGTCGCCGGCGAAGTGGAAGCGCTCACGCTCGACCTGGTTGCACGGATTCAGCAGCTCGGCGAACGTTACGCCGAGACGGTCGGTGAATTCGACGCCGAACTGGAAAGACTCGAAGCCAACGTAGCAGGCCATCTCGCGGCGATGGGGGTCGAATGATCGGGACAGATGGTTGGGAAGTTCGCACGGTTGGATCGCTTGGTAGCGTCCGAGGCGGCAAGCGCCTACCGAAAGGGCGTTCCCTTACAGTTTTGCCAACTCCACATCCGTATGTCCGAGTCACCGACATGCGCCAAGGAGGTGTGGATACGTCTGATCTCCGATTCGTACCCGAGGACGTCGCTCCGTCTATTCGCGCCTATCGAATCTTCAAAGACGATATTTTCATCAGCGTAGCGGGGACTCTTGGCATCGTTGGCCGCATCCCGGCGGAAATCGACGGGGCTAATCTCACCGAAAACGCCGATCGAATAACTTCAATAACGTGTGACGTCGACTATTTGATGTACTCACTGCTTGGCGAGTCGATTCAGAATGAGATCGACTCCATTCGCACCGTGGGCGCACAGCCCAAGCTTGCGCTTGGGCGCATCAAACAGTTCGAGATTCCAATCCCAAAGGCGCGAGCTGAACAGAAACGGATCGCGCAGGTTTTTCGCGACGCCGATGATCTGATTGCCACCCTCGAACGCCTCATCGCTAAGAAGCATGCGATCAAGCAGGGCATGATGCAACAGCTCCTGACCGGCCGCACCCGTCTGCCGGGGTTCACTGCTCCATGGCAACCAGCTCGTCTAGGTGAGCTATTGGCATACGAACAGCCTGGCCGATATCTCGTATCGAATGCTGACTACACCGACACGGGCACACCTGTCCTAACAGCGGGCAAGACGTTCCTACTCGGTCGTACGCCTGAGAGGCACGGCATCTTCACGAACGTACCCGTAATCATTTTTGACGACTTCACCACTGCTTCAAAGTACGTCGACTTTCCATTCAAAGCGAAGTCCTCTGCAATGAAAATGTTGTCGGCTCGGCCTGGAGTCAGTTTGCGTTACGTTTTCGAGCGAATGCAACTGATCGATTTCGCTGCCGTCGACCACAAGCGTCGGTGGATAGCGGAGTTCAGCAAGATCGAGATCCTCACTCCATGCGAGGATGAGCAAGTCGCGATTGCCGGGGTGCTGGAGGATGCCGAGACTGAAATCGCTTTCTTGGCGCGGAGGTTGGAGAAGACTCGGGCCATCAAGACCGGCATGATGCAGCAGCTCCTGACCGGCCGCACACGGCTGTCTGTGGAGGCTGCGTCATGAACACCGAGTGGGCTATTGCAGAGCTGGACAAGTTTGTCTATCAGACAGAGATCGTTGCATCTACCACCCCAGGCGTGATCGCAAGCTTCCCGCGAGGACCTGAACACGAGATTCCGGGTCAGGCTCAGGTCGTCGAAAAGATCCTGGAACGGGTGATTCCACAATGGCGAGAGTCCATCCCAACGGATTCGTACCATCAGTGGGAGCAGCACCGTGAAGGTGCTCTTCGAGCGCGAGCACAACTCCAACGAGAGCATGAGCTTAGGGAAAACCTGGGCGAGAACGCTCCTGAATTATCTGCCGCTGAGCTTCATCCGTGGATCTGGGAGGGCGCAAAGTCGCTCTGGCGGTCTGGGCATTACCGAGAAGCTGTTGGCGGTGCGATTCGAAAGCTCAATGCTGAGACGCAGAACAAGGTCAGTCGTCGCGACGTGAGCGAGACGAACCTGTTCAAGCAGGCGTACTCGATGGACCAACCGAAGGCCGATGCAGCCCGGCTCCGACGCATGAAAGACGACGGCAGCGACACCTACAAGTCGGTGCAGCGTGGCGCGATGGCCCTGGCAGAAGGTGTGTTCGCAGGCATCCGCAATCCGCTGAGCCATGAGGTCGACCAGGAACTGAGCGAGCAGGAGGCGCTGGAGTACCTCGCAGCTCTCAGCGTGCTGGCACGCTGGGTTGATCAGTCTGATGTGGAGACTGTCTCGTGAGCGCCGGCAAATCTGTTCGCCTGTTCCTGGCTGATGGAACGCCAGGCGGCTTGCTGACAGCCGAGATTATGAATTGGACCGGCCATGTTGTGGCTGCACCGCGCTCAGACCTTGCCGCACTCTTGAAGCGACCCGAGGCGACCCGCACCGGAATCTACATCCTGCTCGGCGACGATCCGAGCAGCCTGGGCGGGCAGATGGCCTATATCGGCGAAGGTGACGACGTCAGCAAGCGGCTGTATCAGCATGCTCGCTCGGAAGAACAGAAGGGCAAAGACTTCTGGGATCGAGCCATCGTGCTGACCAGCAAAGACACCAACCTGACCAAGGCGCATGCCCGCTACCTGGAAAGCCGCCTCATCACGCTGGCCCTGCAGGCTAGCCGCGCCCGACTCACCAATGGCACCACGCCGCCTCCGATCGTCCTGCCTGAGGCTGACGTGTCGGACATGGAGTACTTCATCGAGCAGGCCAAGATCGTGCTGCCAGTGCTAGGGGTGAACCTCTTCCGGTCGCCAACGACGACCCCGACGGTGCCGCACACTGAGGTAGCGGGTAGGCGCACCGATTCGCCGGTATTCGAGATGACGCTGAAGAAATCCGGCATCACCGCGACCGCACAAGAAGTCGACGGCGAGTTTACCGTGATCGAAGGCTCCAGCGCCCGGCTGAAGTGGACGGGCGGCGAGAGGCACAGTTACACCAGTCTACGGGCGAAGCTGGAACAGGATGGCACGCTCGTGCCGACACCCGACGGCTCGGCGATGCGATTCACCCGCAACCACGTATTCGCCAGCCCGAGCGCCGCCGCCGCCATCGTGGCCGGCCGCAGTGCTAACGGCCGCACCGAATGGCTGGTACAAGGTGCACGAAGAACATATGGACAGTGGGAAACCGAAGGAATTGAGGAGGCGATGAAGCAGGAGGTGAGCAATGAGTGATGTAGGACAGATTGAACGCAAAGCCCAGAACCGCGTGGTGGCGCTGTTTCGCGATCAGCTCGGGTACGAGTACCTCGGCAACTGGGAATACCGCGAGGGCAACTCGAACGTCGAGACCGAGCTGCTTACGCAGAACCTGCGCGCTCGTGGCTACGACGACAACCTCATCAACCGTGCCCTCGGCCAGCTCGGCAGAGCGGCTTCGGTCGGTGCCGGCCACGACCTGTACGAGGCTAACCGCGACGTCTACGGGCTGCTGCGCTACGGCGTGAAGGTTAAGCCTGGAGTCGGCGAGCAGACCGAGACCGTATGGCTGATCGACTGGAAGAACCCAGACGCCAACCACTTCGTGGTCGTCGAGGAAGTCACCGTCGCCGGCCAGCACATCAAGCGCCCCGACGTGGTGCTCTACGTCAACGGCCTGGCGCTCGCCACACTGGAGCTCAAGCGCTCCAAAGCCGCTGTCTCTGAAGGCATCCGACAGACTATCGGTAACCAGAAGCCGGAGTTCATCCGCTCGTTCTTCTCGACCGTGCAGTTTGTCTTCGCCGGCAACGATGTCGAAGGCCTGCGCTATGGCGTCATCGATACCCCGGAGAAGTACTGGCTGGAGTGGAAAGAACCCTCCGACGTCGCCGACCCGCTCGACCGGGCGCTGCTGCAGATGTGCAGCAAGCCGCGCCTGCTTGAACTGATCCACAACTTCATCGTCTTCGACGCGGGCGTCAAGAAGGGCCCGCGCCACAACCAATACTTCGGCGTCAAAGCCGCCCAGGACCGCATCGCCAAGCGCGAGGGCGGCATCATCTGGCACACCCAGGGCTCGGGTAAGTCCCTCACGATGGTGTGGCTGGCTAAGTGGATTCGCGAGAACCAACCCGACGCCCGGGTACTGCTGATTACCGACCGCACCGAACTCGACGACCAGATCGAGAAGGTCTTCAACGGCGTCAACGAACAGATCTACCGCACGAAGAGCGGCGCCGATCTCATCAACTCGCTCAACGCCAGCGAGCAGTGGCTGATTTGCTCCCTCGTCCACAAGTTCCGCGCCGCCGACAGCGACAGCGAAGACGACGAGACGACAGCCGAGTTCATCAAAGAGCTGCATGCCACCATCCCGAAGGACTTCAAGGCCAAGGGCAACATCTTCGTCTTCGTCGACGAAGCCCACCGTACTCAGTCCGGCAAGATGCACACTGCCATGAAGGCGCTGCTGCCCGAGGCTATGTTCATCGGCTTCACCGGCACCCCGCTGCTGAAGGCCGACAAGGCCACGAGCATCGAGACCTTCGGCTCGTTCATCCACACCTACAAGTTCGACGAAGCCGTGGCTGACGGTGTGGTCCTGGACCTGCAGTACGAAGCCCGCAACATCGACCAGGAGCTCACCAGCCCGGCGCAAGTCGACAAGTGGTTCGAGGTCAAGACCAAGGGCATGACCGACCTCAGCAAGGCCGAGCTCAAGAAGCGTTGGGGCACCATGCAGAAGGTCGTCTCCTCCGAGCCGCGCGCCAAGCAGATCGTCAACGACATCCTGCTCGACATGGAGACCAAGCCCCGCCTGATGGACGGGCGCGGCAACGCCATGCTCGTCGGCTCGAGCATCTACCAGGCCTGCAAGTTCTACGAGATGTTCGTCGCGGCCGGCTTCAAGGGCAAGTGCGCCATTGTCACCAGCTACACCCCGAACGCCAGCGACATCGCCAAGGAAGACTCCGGCGCGGGCAATACCGAGAAGATCCGCCAGTACGACATCTACCGCAAGATGCTGGCCGACTACTTCGACGAACCTGAAGACACCGCCGTGAACAAGGTCGAGGAGTTCGAGCAAGCCGTCAAGCGCCAGTTCATCGAGAACCCCGGCCAGATGCGGCTACTGATCGTGGTCGACAAGCTGCTGACCGGCTTCGACGCGCCAAGCGCCACGTACCTCTATATCGACAAGAAGATGCGCGACCACGGCTTGTTCCAGGCCATCTGCCGGGTCAACCGCCTCGATGGCGACGACAAGGATTACGGCTACATCGTCGACTACCAGGACCTGTTCAACTCTATTGAAGACGCGGTCGGTGACTACACCTCTGGCGCACTCGACGGATACGAGAAGCATGACATCGAGGGACTGCTATCAGACCGTATCGAGAAGGCCCGCGAGAACCTCGATGAGGCCCTCGAGCGCATCCGCGCCCTCGTCGAACCTGTTGCACCACCGAAGAACACGCTGCAGTACCAGCAGTACTTCTGTGCAGCGGAGCAGGGCAACGCCGAACAGCTCAAAGCCAACGAGCCCAAGCGCGTCGAGCTGTACAAGGCGGTGGCGGCCGTCACCCGCGCCTACGCCAATCTAGCCAACGACATGACCCCTGCCGGCTACAGCCAAGCCGGCGCCGAGGCGATTAAGAAGGAAATCGCACACTACGTCGACGTGCGTGCCGAGGTGAAGCTCGGTGCGGGTGAGGATGTCGACTTCAAGCAGTACGAGGCCGGCATGCGGTTCTTGCTCGACACCTACATCCAGGCCGGCGCCTCCGAAGTCGTCTCCAACTTCGAAGACACGGGTCTGATCGACCTGATCGTCAAGCTCGGTGCCGGGGCGATCGACAAGCTGCCTGCCGGAATCAAAAGGGACCCCGAGGCGGTCGCTGAGACGATCACCAACAACATGCGCAAGGTGATCATCGACGAGCACGCGCTGAATCCGAAGTACTACGACAAAATGAGCGAACTGCTCGACGCCATCATCGAACAGCGCCGCCAGCAGGCCATCGACTACCAGGAGTACCTGACGAAGCTGCTTGACGCCGCGAAGAAGCTCGGCGCCAAAGAGTCGGACGTGAAGTATCCCGACTGGGCGGACAACGGCGCGCGACGCGCCCTGATCGACTTCGGCTGGCCCGATCCGGCAACGCCGATCCAGGTCGATACTGCGATTCTGACGAGCAAGCCGCATGACTGGGTGGGCAACACGATGAAGGAGAAGGTCGTCAAGCGGGCGATCAGCCGCACGCTTCCCGATGGCTTCGACCGAATCGACGAACTGTTTGAACTGGTGAAGGCCCGCGATGAGTACCGCTAACGCCTACCTCACCATCCGTGGCATCGACATCGACGTCATCTACAAGGACATCAAGAACCTGCACATCGGCGTCTACCCACCGCTGGGCCGCGTGCGCGTGGCTGCTCCCAGTCGGCTTGACGACGACCAGGTGCGCCTAGCGGTGATCCAGCGCCTGCCGTGGATCAAACGGCAACGCGACAAACTGCGCTCCGCGGAGCGCCAGTCCGAGCGGGAGATGGTGACCGGCGAGTCGCACTACGTGTGGGGTATTCGTCGTCGGCTCAAGGTCGTTGAGCGGCCTGGTCGGGCGCACTTCGAGGTCGACGGCGAGCGGCTGGTGCTCTACGTGCCTGCCGACACCTCGGCCGAGAAGCGACGTGCCTACCTCGACAAGTGGTATCGCGACCAGCTTTGCCAGGCGATCCCCGATCTCATTGCGAAGTGGGAGCAGTCGCTCGACGTGACCGTGCCGAAGTGGACGATCCGCCGGATGAAGACCAAGTGGGGCTCCTGCAACCGCGAGACGCGGCACATCTGGTTCAACGTCGAACTCGCTAAGAAGCACCCCGACTGCCTGGAATACATCGTCGTCCATGAGATGACGCACTACTTCGAACGCAACCATGGCGAGAGGTTCACGAGCTTGATGGATCAGCACCTGCCCGATTGGCGCAGTCGACGAGAGCAGCTGAATGCGGCACCGCTCGGAGCTGAGGAGTGGACCGAGTAGATGAGGCTAACAAAGGCAGAATTCAGAGGTTTCGGACGACTGGCAGATGCGCAGATCAATCTCGACCACAAGGTTGTCGCTATCGTCGGCCCGAACGAGGCAGGCAAGACGACTCTATTGAAGGCGCTCGCCTACATAGATAACGGCGAGTCGCTCACCGTCGCTCAACGATCGCGTGGACTTTCCGGTGACGTCGCCGATGACCATATCGTGGTGAGGATTCAGTATCGGCTGGATGAAGCGGATCAGGCTGCAGTTGCGCACCTCGATCTAAACGACAAGCCGACCGAACTCTGGCTCTCCCGTACAGCTGGGCCAGGCGACGCCCGCAGGAAGGTCGTACCGACCCCGCGCAAGAATCTCGTCCCTCTTGTGTCGGCGTTAGAGGCTCTGAAGGCCGCAGCAACTGACTCCGCCATTGCTGATCTGAAGCCTGCCGAGCCAGAAGATGGCGCGGAACGCGAAGAGCTTGACGAGCGACGCACGTCCTTCAGTGGCCGCCTTAAGGCGGCTCTAGACGCCCTCCGCGCCGGTGGTGAACCAGACATTGAGAAGCAGGCGAGCGAGCTCGCCCCAGCCACCTGGATTGAGGAGTTCGGCGAGCACGGCCTTGGTGGAGACATCCGGGCGGCATTCGAGCGAGTTCAGGCGTGGATTGCCAAGGCAGATCCTACCGAGGAAGTCGCCCAGATTCTCTATGACCGCTCGCCGGACATCCTGTCATTCTCCGAGGGTGACCGGCTGCTGGCGTCTAACTATGAACTGACAGCAGAAAGCGTTGGCGACCCACCGGCGGCACTGCGCAACATCTCCACAATGGCCGAGCTCTCACTCGAAGAGCTATGGAAGACGATCAATAACGGAGACGAAGGCGCTCGCGAGACCCTGATTGAAGAGGCAAACCAGACCCTCGTGACTAAGTTCACGCAGGTCTGGAACCAGTCGAAGATCTCCGCCCACCTCAAGATCAACGGGGTGAGCCTGGAGATCCGTATCAAGCAGGATGGCCGCACAATAACGCAGTTCCACGAGCGCAGCGCGGGTGTTCAGATGTTCGTGGCGCTGGTCGCGTTCCTTACCGTCAAAGGCCAGACTGCGCCGCCGATTCTCCTGATCGACGAGGCTGAGACCCACCTGCACATCGATGCGCAGGCCGATCTCGTGAACGAATTTATGACACAGACTCGGGCAGCAAAGATTGTCTACACGACCCACTCGCCGGCCTGCTTGCCGCCCGACCTTGGTACAAATATCCGCGCCGTTGTTCCCGATCCTAAGAACGGCCAGCGGAGCCTGGTTGAGGGAAGCTTCTGGACGAAGGGTGTGGGGTATTCACCGCTGATGCTGGCGATGGGCGCAGGTGCCGCCGCCTTCTCATCCGCACGCAAGGTCGTGCTCGCGGAGGGAGCAACCGAAATGTTGATGTTGCCGTCGCTGATCAAGAAGGCGATCGGGGCCGAAGACCTCGACTACCAAGTCGCCCCCGGACTGTCTGAGGTTCCCGTATCCATGTATCCCGAACTCGACCTCGAAGGAGCGCGAGTCGCCTTTCTTGTCGACGGCGACGATGGCGGTAAAGAACTGCGCGAGGCGCTTGTCGATGCGGATGTTCCTGAGGATCGCATAATCACCCTCGGAGCCCTGACTCTTGAGAACCTGCTCGACCCGGACGCATACAAGCGGGTGGCTGTCAGTCTCATCAATGAGGCTGCCGGCGCTGAGCGCATTACAGTAGCCGATGTTCCGGATTTATCGGACGATGGGACGTCGCTCTGGCCGAAGGTCATTAGTGAGTGGGCGAAGGCGAACGGCCATTCGTTGCCGGGGAAGCGGGTCATCGCTAGTCGGCTCGTCGAGGACGGTCTTGCAGTCCCGAGCATACAGGGCAGCGTGATCTTAAAAACCGTGCACGAGGCGTTGACTCGGGCGCTCGATGGAAAGGGTGTGCGGACGGAGGCGTGAGTACCGTTGACCAGCAGATCCAGAGCGCCGCAAATGCGATCTCGTCCAACATCAGTGCGCTAAGCCATGATCGAGCGCTCCTTGCCCAGAATATCCTGAGTCAACTCCGCAACCTGGTCGAGGGAGTCGCGGTCAGGCTCCACGCCGGTCGGGGCGACGTGGAGTTTCAGTATTCGGCAGTGGGCGTAGCCATGTCTCACGTCGGATCGAAGGGGAAAATCAACTTCGTATCGCGGTTTCACAAACTACTGCAGATCAGCACTTCCCACTACACGATGGGCGGCGACCCATCAGAGCGACTCATGCTCAAGTACTACGACTACCTGCATCGCATCCGCAACCTGGCGGACACCCAGCTCGGACTCAACATCCTGAGCAATCTTGAAGACTTTCCCGTCGATCTCGATCCGTCATTGAAGGAGTACCACCAGAAGATCGCCGAACGGATTGTTGCCATACAAGCTGTGCCGCTCATGGAGCCCCGGAAGGATCGCTATTACATCCACGCGGTGCGCCCGTTCTACGCGAGTGGGCAGGTCTACTACGAGGTGACCTTCTATAACGCCGTCAATCGGGTCAGTAAGTTCGACCGCATCATCGGCTTCACCACCATCGACATCACCGACAAGTACGCGGCAAACCTCGTCCTCGAACGTGACTCGATCGAAGTGCTGGGTCAGACGATGCCAATCACGATTATTCGCGACTGGGAGGTGTCGATTCGTCCGTGTGAGTTCGACAACTTCGCCCGGATATTCGACCAGCAGATCAAGACCTCGACCGGAAGTTCCGAGTATCGGAACCTGATGAAATATCTGACAACGACGACGTCGAGCCTGCTCGACATTGTCGACATGGGAGATGCGCAGTACGACTCGTTGAAAGCGTGGGCCACGAAGAAGTCGCAGCACCCGCGGCTCTTCCCGGTTCTAGACCTAGCACGTCAGACGGTCCGGTCTGCGAGCCCAGGCTACAATGTCCTGCGCTATCTGATGTTGCGGATGAACAACCAGATCATCAAACTGCAGCACGCTCATGAGGAGTGTGGTGTGCTGTCGAATCTGCACCTCCAATACGGGTGCAAGCCGTTCGACCGGATGCCGTTCTGCACCTCACTGTTCGGCCACAACCCGAGCTTCGCTGACCTCGCCGAGAGCCTGGACACGACGGGGCGTACCCACGAGCTTCTGGCTCGCCGGGTGAAGACTAATGTCGAGGATCACGGCATGCTCTACATGCCGGTTGCCGATGTCGAGTCACTTGGAGATGTCGACTCGCTGATGGCGGCCTACAACGCGCGGGTGTACTACAGGCACACAGGCCGCACGATGCTGAAGGACAAGGGACACGTCTTCATCAGGGAGTACGAGGACGGCACGGCCGCGATCATCGAAAAGTTGCAGGAGTACGCGGCGGCAGGCATTGCTGGTTACCAAAGCGCGGTCAAACTGTGGCTCGCCCAAACGACTCCGGCTCCGGACGACCCAATCAAGGTCCAAGCTCTCGAAGAGTTGTTCGTCGACTCGCAGGTGGCGCTGATCTACGGGGCGGCCGGTACGGGCAAGTCTACGATGGTCAGCCTGATCGCCAACTATTTCAATGGCAACGAGAAGCTCTTCCTCGCCCATACGAACCCGGCCGTCGATAATCTCAAGCGCCGAGTCAACGCACAGAAGGCAACCTTCCGCACTATCAGCAGTCAAGTTGGTCGCGCCGATGCGACTGACTACGACGTGCTGGTCATCGACGAGTGCAGCACGGTCAGCAATTCCGACCTGCTCAAGGTGATCGATCGTACGTCCTTCAAGCTCCTCGTGCTCGTCGGAGACGTCTACCAGATCGAGTCCATCCAGTTTGGCAACTGGTTCGCACTTGCCCGCTCCTTCATACCGGATACGGCGGTGTTCGAGCTGACGACGCCGTTCAGGACTAAGAATGCTGATCTGCTGGACTTGTGGTCGACGGTGCGCGACTTGAAGGAAGACATCGCCGAGACACTCGCCCGCAACAGCTACTCAACGGTGCTGAGCGAGAGTCTCTTTCAGGCACAGAGGGACGACGAGATCATCCTGTGCCTGAACTACGACGGCCTGTACGGCATCAACAACGTCAACCGCTTTCTTCAGAGCAGCAACCCCGGTGCCGCGACAACGTGGGGAGCCTCTACCTACAAGGTCGGCGACCCTGTTCTCTTCAATGAGACTGACCGCTTCCGGCCCCTCATCTACAACAACCTCAAGGGAAAGATCGTCGACATTCAGACCTTCCCCGGCCGGGTCCAGTTCGACGTGTCGCTTGACCGCCCGGTGACAGAGTTTGACGTCGATGGCTTCGATCTCAGCTACGTCGAGAACTCGACGATCCGATTCGATGTTTACGAGCGAGGCAGTGGTGACGATGATGACGACTCGACATCCGGGTCGGTGCCGTTCCAGGTCGCCTATGCGGTCTCGATTCATAAGGCTCAGGGCCTGGAGTACGACTCAGTGAAGGTCGTGATTACTGATGCCAATGAGGACGACATCTCTCACAACGTCTTCTACACGGCGATCACCAGGACGCGTGAGCGCCTCCAGATCTTCTGGACGCCGGAAACCGAGCACGCTGTTCTCAACAGCCTGCAGCGGAATGTCAACAAGAAGGACGTAGCACTGCTGATGAAGCGTCGCGGGTTGACCCCGATGCCGTGACAATAGTGATCACGTGGGCGGGCGACTGGAACTTTCGCCCGACTAATCGTCAGGCCAACTCGTTAGTCGGCGTATATGGTACCCGCTTCGGCCTCGACCGTCCTGCTACGATCAGCCGTACATTCGCGTGTCCCATCCCAACTTCCGCCGCGATCGCCTCAGGCTTCAAACCTTCCGCCCATAACTCTCTCACCCGATCTTCCTGCTCGGCCGTCACTGTCCGCCGCTGCGGTGACACACTAGCCTTGCGCAGGATCATGCGGATCGAGTAGTCGCTGATGCCGTAGCACTCGGCGAGTCGAGCAAGGCTCGTACCGCCCGCCACGTACGCCGCAACAATGGCCTTCCGGTCGGCGTCATCGATTCTGCCGACGAGTCGGCGTCCCGTGGGTCGGGGCGGCAGCGCAACCGGTTCACGGTCCCGTAAGGCAAGGCATCTCTCGAGGAGAGACGGCGCTTCCCGTACGTCTGAGTACCGTCCCAGTGCGTGCACCACTTTTCGGTTCGCGCCACACGGCCGGAGGATAGTGCCCCGTGAAGTGGTGTAAACCGTTGTGCGCGTTGCGCTGTGAGGCTGTGCTGATTATGCCGTAAGGGGCGTCTGCTCGTCCACCACCTCTCCGGGACGGGCGGGTCGGACTGCGTCGAGGACGGTCGGTGCCGGCGGGGACAGCAATGTCATCGACTCTTCCGACAGGTAGCGACGATCACTGACCTACCATTCCTCGTGTGCTTCGATGAGCACACAGGTGGCCAGCCGCAACAGTGCGGTGGGGTTCGGGAAGATCCCGACTACGTCGGTTCTGCGCTTGATTTCCCGATTGAGCCGCTCGATCGGATTGGTGCTCCAAATTTTCTTCCAGTGCGCCTCGGGGAAATCGGCGAACGCAGTGATCTGTTCCTTGCACTCGATCAGCATCGCTGCCACCGTCGGGAATTGCGACTCCAAGGTGCTGGCGACGGTGTCCACGTGGTCGCGCACCAGCATCCCGGTGGGCTGGGAGAAGATGGTGCGTATCGCCGCGGCGACCATGGGCCTTAACCCCTGACCTTGGACACGGTGTCATTTCGGTTATGCCGCTTCCGCGAGGGTAGC
>NZ_JTIZ01000128.1:0-317 GCF_000801125.1 Rhodococcus sp. Chr-9 | reverse complement strand
CCCAGCTTTCCTTCGCAACTCGAATGGAAGATTGGACTTGCCTGGGCCAACACAAGAGGCAGCCTGAATTCCCCGTCGTAACTCGAGAATCCCGCCGTAACTCGAGAAAAACCACGTGGCTCCCCCGTCATCGCAAGATGAAGCCCTTTCCCGCTACAGCGCCTCAGGAGAAGTCCCACGTTAGGAATTGGAGGTCGAAAGGGCACTTGGCACCCTTGATGCGACCCACAAAGTTCCCCGAAATCCCGGTCTCCCTCGAGAGGAACACTGAGGTTTTCCGGCACCCCCTCCTCTGAGCCCTTTCTCCCCTCCTGATC
>NZ_JTIZ01000021.1:0-1686 GCF_000801125.1 Rhodococcus sp. Chr-9 | reverse complement strand
CCTCGGGCATTCATGCCGATTGAGCGGAAACCCGTGTCAATCACGAAGAATGATGCTCTGAGCTGGGATAATTCGACTTGCGAAGGTTGAATCAGTCCCAGTTCGAGGAGCACCATTCCGGTGAGCAAGTCTACGTCCCCCTATCCCCACCTGTCCGCATCAGCCACCGGAACCGGCCTCGTGTCGCATGCCGGAGCCGTCCTGCTGCTGCGCACCGCGGAGAAAACCGGACTTGCCACGGCATTGACGACCGAACTCGCACCGTATCGAAAGCCGTTGACCCGACACGATCCCGGCAAGATCGTCCTCGACCTCGCGGTATCCCTCGCACTCGGTGGGGACTGCCTCGCCGACATCGCACAACTGCGCGCTCACCCCGAACTGTTCGGTGCGGTGGCCTCCGACCCGACCGTCTCCCGCCTGATCAGCAGGTTGGCCGCCGACACCGACACCGCACTGGCCGCGATCGACCGGGCCCGCGCCACCGCCCGCTCCCACGCCTGGGCCGCTGCCGGCACATCGGCTCCCGACCATGCCATCGACGAAGCGCATCCGCTGGTCCTCGACATCGATGCCACCCTGGTCACCGCGCATTCCGAGAAGGAACAGGCCGCCCCGACGTTCAAGCGAGGGTTCGGTTTCCATCCGTTGTGCGCGTTCGTCGACCACGGCACCGGCGGTACCGGTGAACCCGTCGCGATGCTGCTGCGGCCGGGTAACTCGGGATCGAACACCGCCTCCGATCACATCACCGTGGTGCAGGACGCACTCGCACAGTTGCCGCTCGACCCGGCATACCGGGTCGGGAAGAAGGTACTGGTCCGTATCGACGGCGCCGGCGGTACCCACCACCTGATCGAGTACCTCACCAAGCGTCGCCTATCGTACTCGATCGGATTCGGGTTGACCGACGCCCACGCCGACGCGATCGATCTGGTTCCGGAACAGGCCTGGACCCCGGCCTACGACGCCGACGGGCAGGTCCGCGACGGTGCCTGGATCACCGAGATCACCGACCTACTCGACCTGTCCACCTGGCCGAAAGGCATGCGGGTGATCGTCCGGAAGGAGCGCCCACACCCCGGTGCGCAGTTGCGGTTCACCGACCGCGACGGCCTACGCCTGACCGCGTTCGTGACGAACACCCGCCGCGGTCAGCTGCCAGATCTGGAGTTGCGGCATCGGCGACGGGCTCGGTGCGAGGACCGGATCCGGGCAGCGAAAGCCACCGGCTTGCAGAACCTTCCGTTGCACGGTTTCGACCAGAACCGCATCTGGTTGGCGCTCGTGCAACTGGCATGCGAGCTGCTCGCGTGGATGCAGATGCTCGCCTTGACCGAGGTTCCAGCGCGGCGGTGGGAACCGAAACGGCTGCGGCTGCGGTTGCTGTCGATCGCCGGGAAGATCGCCCGGCATGCCCGCCGTGTTCGTCTGCGACTGGCTGCGACAGCTCCGGATGTCGATCTTCTCGTGGCCAGCCTGAACCGGCTCGCAGCGCTACCTGCGCCTGCGTGACCTGCATGTACCAGTTTCATCGAGACGAAAGGACACGATTTCCGGGGCCGTGGACCCCGACGCCACCCGACCGTGTCGGGCAGTCGACCGTGGATGCACGCCGGATCCACGGTTTCCACACCCAATCCGAGACCGCTCAGGCCGGCACGCGGTCCGCGCGAAAGATTGAGG
>NZ_JTIZ01000020.1:0-1175 GCF_000801125.1 Rhodococcus sp. Chr-9 | reverse complement strand
GAGACCGCTCAGGCCGGCACGCGGTCCGCGCGAAAGATTGAGGCTAGCGTCGACAAATCCACTTCTCAGAGACATACAGCAGTTCTGACCCGACTCGCCCCCTGCGCTGTCAGTGCAGCGCGCTAGCTTCCGCGCATGTCACTGATCAACCCAAAAAGTCAGCTCCTGCAGTCCTTGGAGCAAGTCGCGCTCATCGTCCGCTCGATGTCTACGACGTTGAAGGGATGTGAGGAAGTCGGGACCGTCCCAAACATGCCTCCCTATTTTTTTCGCAGTCTTGCGACTACGCCACCTTTTGCGGTTTTCCTCAATGCGAGGGACAGCGGACTAACTCCCAAGGACAGTCCTCTAGAAATTGCTGCATCTCCTGCAATCGCTGCGGTGGAACGGATCGTCCGATCCACTACTCCAGCTGAACTCCAAAAGAACCTGATCTTTTTTAGTGAGATTGAAAAAGATGTTCGAGCCGCAGTAAGTGAAGCATCATATTCTGGAGAGTCTCCTGAACAAGTGATGGAAGAGCTCAAGGAAGACTTTATTCTGACTCTAACCCTGACTTTGACGGGCCACTCCCGGGTGCTGGAATTGGTTAATAAATGGGAGACTGATTCTCAAAAGCAGGCAAGGAGGGGTCACTCAGATCGCAGGGATTATTACGACTTCCGGACGTTCGAGCTGGTTTCTGAAGACGGCCCTGACCGGGTACACATGGAACGATTCCGGGCTTCCATTGAGGCAGGGATGTCGACCTTTGTACTGGGAGAAGGGCTTGTAGAAACCGATCACACACCACCGGTTCAGACTGCGTTATACGGGCAGTGGTTCACCTACATTCATTCGCTTTGGGAAGATACCTATCGCGAACGGTTGGCACAGGCATATGGTCCCGCTCCTGACGGTGAACCATGGTTGGCAGGAGATATTAGATCCCAGTTTTTTGCTGACATTCGAAACATCCGAAATGACTTCGTACACAGCGCAGGGCGGGCTGGTCGATGCCTCAAAAACAAAATAATTACCGGATTCGAGAAGGGAAGTCCTATCAATCTGAGCACTGTGCAGATGATGGGGTTAATTGATCGTTTCCCTGAAAAAGAGCTAAAATGTCCGCCCTCAAAAAGATCGGGACCTGCCTCAAGGACAAACCTCGCTTGGACAGCGTCCAAGGAATTAGC
>NZ_JTIZ01000127.1:0-431 GCF_000801125.1 Rhodococcus sp. Chr-9 | reverse complement strand
GTGCGGTCCTGCAACAGAAGCGGGTGCATCCGCTTGTTCATCGCGGCGTCGACCGAGAAGTACGACGGGGCGGCCGGCTGCCCGTCGGTGACCAGGGCGACGAAATCGTCCTCGCTCATCGGCTGCACTGACGGATTGGTCACGCGCTGCTCTCCGATGGTCGAGGTCAGCTCGGTCGACAGGTTCTTGCCGCACGACGAACCGGCACCGTGAGCAGGCATGACCACGACCTGGTCGGGCAAGGTCAGCAGCTTCTCGTGCACGGTGTGATACATCGCCCGCGCCAGATCGCTGGTGGAGCCGTCGCCGAGGTTGACCAGGTCGGGGCGGCCGACATCGCCGATGAACAGCGAGTCGCCGGTGAGCACCGCCGACGGGACGGCATCGGGGTGTTCGCGCACCAGCACCGAGATCGATTCCCAGGTGTGGCC
>NZ_JTIZ01000019.1:0-527 GCF_000801125.1 Rhodococcus sp. Chr-9 | reverse complement strand
GTGCGCAGCGACTCGTGCCGCGCCACCACGTCGGCGACCGCCGCGCGCAGCGCGTCGACGTCGAGGGCACCGCGGATCCGTAGCGCGGTCGGCAGGTTGTAGGCGGTCGAATCCGGGTCGAAACGGTTGAGGAACCACATGCGGGACTGCGCCAGCGACAACGGAACCCGCTCCGGGCGCACCTGCGCCGTGAGCGCAGCGCGTCCACCGGCCCCGACGTGCGACTCGAGCCGGGCGGCCAGATCCACGACCGTCGATGCCTCGAACAACGTACGGACCTGGACGCGGGTGTCGAGTGCCGCTCCGAGACGCGAGACCACCTGGGTCGCGATCAGCGAGTTGCCGCCGAGCGCGAAGAAGTCGTCGTCGAGACCGACCCGCTCGACGCCGAGCACCTCACCGAACACCCCGGCGACGATCTCCTCCACCGGCGTGGCCGGGGCACGGAACGCACGGGTCTCGAACACGGGCTCGGGCAGCGCCTTGCGGTCGAGCTTGCCGGACGCGTTGAGCGGGAACGCGTCGAG
>NZ_JTIZ01000126.1:0-336 GCF_000801125.1 Rhodococcus sp. Chr-9 | reverse complement strand
AACTGGCCCTTCCGGATTTAGAGTGCGTTGATTCGTGCCTGGACTTGGCCGGAGTGGATGAGTGATCGCAGGATGTAGTGGCCGAGATTGCGGAAGCCCAGAGCGATTCCGCGCAGGTGCTCGAGTCTTCCGTTGATGGCCTCGACCGGGCCGTTGGAGGCGCCGACATCGAAGTACGCCAAGATCTCCCGGTGCCGCTTCCACAGCGACCGACCCAGCTGCGCGAGCTCCGGGAGTTCCTTGGGTACCCCGGCCCGGATCGATTTGAGGAGTTTGTACATCGCGATCTTGCCCTCGCGGCGCCCGGAGGCCTCGTAGGCGGCGATGAGCCGCTGG
>NZ_JTIZ01000018.1:0-14563 GCF_000801125.1 Rhodococcus sp. Chr-9 | reverse complement strand
GTCGCACCCAGCCGGCACCAGTACCACTGCTAACTGCGAAGAGCCGCGAAAGCGACCTCTTCTCGAGCCAGTTCAGGAAATTGATCGCTACGGTTGTGTCCTGTTTCGAGGTTCTGACATGGCCCTCCCTCAAGCTTTTCTTGCCGGAGAGTTCCCGCAGCCTTCTCAGGTGATGCCACCGTGCGTACTGCCGAACAACTGTGGTGTGCTCGTCGTTGAGATCGCACGCGTCCATCGTGCGCTCGAGCCACCGAGTATAAAGTTGCAGGTTCGGATCCCTGTATTCGAGGACGCCTAATTTCGTCAAGAGTTGATGCAGGTGCTTGACCTTCGCGTATTCGCCGTAGCTCTCGAATGTCTCATGCTCGATCGGCGACTCGCCGTGAGCCAGACTGCGGAGAACCTGCCGCACATGCCCGTTACGGAGCCAGATCATCGCGCTCATGGGTCGCGGCTGCGCGATGACCGCCTCGTAGAAGGGAGTGAGCTCCTGGCACAGGCTTCCGGACCCGTCGTCCAGGAGAATCGACAAATCATCTGTCACACAACAGCGGACACACATCTGGTGACGAAACAGATGGTCCTCGTTCCCACATCGAGTGCAGTAGAAGCTTCGAGGTATCTCTGCGCAATCCGAACAGATCGGCCGATTATCCGGGTCCAGGCCCGGCAGGAGTCGTTCACGGGAGCATCCCGGGCACATTCCACGTTTCCCGATTGCACGGTGGTAACACCGGCTGCACACCACGCCCTCCGGCCACCGCCAGTAGACCCGAACATGACGATCGCACCGGGCGCATGGAGTAGCTGACATGTCTACTCCGCCGGACGGATCCGTGCCCGCTTCGGTCTGATCGTGCTGTTCAAATCCACTACGCCGCCACCACCACCGCCGCCGGCTGCCGTGGCTCTGCGGCTCGGGGTCGCCTCGATGCGGAACTGGCACAGATCTTCCACCGAGCAGTCGAGCGCATCGCATAGTGCGCCCAGCAGGGCCAGAGACATTCGATCCGGTCGATGGCCGAGCATTCGATACAGCTGAGACGGGGAGAGGTCGATTCCGCGCTCGACCAACAGCGGTATGAGTTCCGAGATATTGTTCAAACCCCGCGCTGCCATAATTTCCCGGAGGCGCCACGAATATTCAACTCGTCGATTCACGGTTCCTCCTTTCGTGCGAGCCCTGTCGGACCGCTCGTCCCGCAATGCGCTCGAAGGCGTTCTGGACAACACGTGTGCGGTAGTCGGATGATACGTGCGTGTAGATCGATGTGGTGCTTGCGTGTTCGTGCCCGACTTGCTCCTGCACGAACCGGGCCTCATAACCGTATTCGATGAGATGGCTGACGTAGGATCGGCGGAGCGAATGAAAGTCGATGCCCGAGGCGAGACCGAGCTCCTTGCGGAATTGGTTGAACGTGTTGGATACCGAGCCCAGTGCGATACGGCTGCTGCGTTCCGTGCACCACAGGGCAGGGTTGTCCTCGTGTGATACTCGGGGTCGAATATCCTCGATCCATTGGACCAGACTCTCGACCGCCCAGTCCATCTCGGGAACGGTCAGGACACTTCGACGCTTCGGTGGGGAGCCTTTCATCGCCTTCCCGTACCGCACGTACAGAACGCCGTATCGGCCGAACGAGGGAGCTTTCGGATTGAATCCGAAGTCGATCGTGTCGAGCATACGAAGTTCGTTTCTGCGAAGTCCCCAGGCGTACGCCACCTTGAGCAGCACCGCGTCCCGAAACGCTGGGATGGCTCCTTTC
The DNA here is from genome assembly GCF_000801125.1 of Rhodococcus sp. Chr-9. Lineage (NCBI taxonomy): Bacteria > Bacillati > Actinomycetota > Actinomycetes > Mycobacteriales > Nocardiaceae > Rhodococcus > Rhodococcus sp. Chr-9. The sequence continues at coordinate 12,797 of NZ_JTIZ01000018.1, read as the reverse complement.
CTTCCTTGGGTCAGGATGCGTTCGACACGATTGTCGGCGTGGTCGAAAAGGTCCTGAACTTCCTCCCAGGTCAGGGCTCGTTTCTTCGGTCGAGCGATCGCGTCCTGGGTGTGGCGGGCGGTGTTCCATTCGTGGCAGACCTGGGTGGGGTGAGTTCCGAATCGTTCCTCGCATGCTTCGGACCATCCATATGCAGGATCGACGAGATACGCCAAGAACGCCCGCAGTGCCAGTTGATAGCCCAAAAGTGTGCTCTGCGCCAAGCCGTGGATCGCCCGACGCTGCATGAAGAATTCGTCGACATCGGCAGCGGACCATTCCCACGGCTCACTGCCTGCAAAGGCGTGAAAGCGGCGGACGATCGCCTCTCGTGCGTTGACCGTACCGAGGCCCAGATTGCGACTGAGTTGCTGGTTTCGCCATCCGTCGAGCATGGCCTGAAAGACCTGCTCTTCGGGTCGGAGCAGTGCCACACCGTCGGCAAGGTGCAGCGACGCATCCCCAGGTCCACGGCGATCCGAACGACCCATGGAGACCCCCTCGCATTGTGCGCGAAATATTCGCACATAATGCGAATGTGGGTCAAGGTCGCCAGGTCAGAAGGGTGGGGAGGATCCACTGACCGGGTGATATGCCCTCGTGAGAGCGTGTGATTTCGGGATTCGGCGAGGAGGCGGAGCGCGGCAGACGGGTGGGGAACCCGCAGCTCAGCGCCTGCGTGAGTTGGTCGACACGGAGAGGCTGTCGCGTCCCGCCATGTGGACGTCACGGGTTCGCGTGCCGCGCAACTCGTGACGGTTAATCATGGATAACCCCGATTATCCATCAAGATCACGTTGAGAGCTCAGGTCTGCGGCGCGGAGGTGGCTGGCGCGGACCTGACAGCGACGAGCGCCGTGGTCGGCTGTCGCGTCCTCGGTCGACATGCTGCCACCTGGGATGGTCCTGTCGTCTCCTCAAGTGTCGGGCATCATCGACGCGGACCCCAGGCTGCTGAGTTGATCGATGTGTGTCCGGACTGGCGGGAGCCGAAGGTCGCGAAGCTGTGATGCATGCCGATAGGCCGCGCGATCGGACGAGTCATTGGAGTGCCTTCATCCGCAGCCAAGAGCGGCGGTCAAAGTGGCTAGTTAACATAACGAGGCATTATCGGCCGCATCGCTTTGTCGATCTTTTGACCACAGGTGATTACGAGGTCGCCGTCGACTCCTCCGTCCCACCCGGTGTCGTCACCGCTTCCGCTGTCATCAGACGCGTGATCTCCTCCCGGACCGTCTGCGACGGCAGTCCCCACCCGTCTCGGTAGCCGTACAGCTCCCGCAGGGTGACGGCGCGTCGATTGCCGTCGGCGATCTCGATGTCGTCGACAGTGATGAGGCCGGGATGCGCCACACCCGTCGCCTGCGCGATCTTGAACACGTCGCGGCGGAGGGCTTCGATGTAGTCGGCGACGCGGTCGGCCTTGGTCGGGACGTCGAGTCCTCGGGCGAGCCAACGGTTCTGCGTCGCCACGCCGGTGGGGCACCGGTCGGTATGGCATTTCTGCGCCTGGATGCATCCGATCGAGAACATCGGTTCGCGGGCGACGTTGACCATGTCGCATCCGAGCGCCATCGCCACCACCGCGTTGTCGGGCAGGCCGAGTTTGCCGGCACCGATGAAGGTGACGTCGTCGGTCAAGCCGGCTTCGGCGAATGTCGCGTAGACCCGCGCGAAGCCGCTGCGGAACGGAAGCGATACGGCGTCGGCGAACACCAATGGTGCAGCGCCGGTTCCACCTTCGCCGCCGTCGATGGTGACGAAGTCGACTCCGCGGTCGGTCTCGCTCATCTGGCGTGTGAGTTCGTCCCAGAAGGTCGTGTCGCCCACGGCGGACTTGATCCCCACGGGAAGTCCCGTTTCGGCTGCGAGCAGTTCGACCCAGTCGAGCAGGCTGTCGATGTCGTGGAACTCGGTGTGGCGCGACGGGCTCACGCAGTCCTTGCCGACGGGGATTCCACGGACCTCGGCGATCTCCGGGGTGACCTTGGCTCCGGGTAGCAATCCGCCCAGTCCGGGCTTGGCGCCTTGGCTGAGTTTGATCTCCAGGGCACGCACGGGTGCCGATTCGACCACCCGCTTCAGTCGTGCGAGGTCGAAGTGTCCGTCCTCGTCGCGGCACCCGAAATAGCCGGTGCCGATCTGGAAGATCAATTCTCCGCCGTTGCGGTGGTACGTCGTCAGGCCGCCTTCACCGGTGTTCTGCAGGCATCCGGCCGTCCCGGCACCCCGGTTGAGTGCTTCCACGGCGGCACCGGACAGCGAACCGAAGCTCATCGCCGAGATGTTGACGAACGACTCGGGACGGAAGGCGCGGGTACGTCCCCGGGCAGCGCCGAGCACCTTCGCGGACGGGAGCGACACCTTGTCGCCCCCGTGAGGGGCACTCGACGGCGGCAGGTCCGAGAACGTGCGGTGCTTGATGATCGTGTACCCGTCGGTGTACTCGATGTCGTTGTCGCTGCCGAATCCGAAGGTGTTGGTGACGTTCTTCGACGAAGCGTATATCCACCGGCGCTGATCGCGGTTGAACGGCCGTTCCTCGTTGTTGTTCGTCGTGATGTACTGCCGCAGTTCGGGTCCCAGCGACTCCAGCAGATAGCGACCGTGCCCGAGAATCGGGAAGTTGCGTAGCAGCGAATGTCGCTTCTGCACAAGATCGTAGGCACCGACAGCGGCCGCCGCAGCGGCCGGGATTCCGAGCATTTTCGACCGTCCAATTTCCCGAGAGTACGTCCGGGTGGGGCTGCGCGATGCGGGTCCGGGCGTAATCGCCGACCCGTTTCGGCAGGCGGCGGACCGGGGTACTCCTCGGCAAACCGTGCGTGGGGAGAGGTGATCGAATGCGGAACCGTGACCGGCGGGCCGACTACGACGAAGGCGACCTCGAGGTCGAAGACCGGAAGAAGGCCGCAGCGGGTGTCACCGGCGTCGCCGTGGCGGTGAAGCGATCCCTCGAGCAGATGGGGCTGGTGCGTTCGGTCGAGGCACTGCTCGAGTTGAACCAGGCCGAAGGGTTCGACTGCCCGAGTTGCGCGTGGCCCGACCCGGACCCCGGTCATCGCAAGATCGCCGAGTTTTGCGAGAACGGCGCCAAGGCCGTCGCCGAGGAAGGCACCAAGCGACGTGCCGACCCGAGCTTCTTCGCCAGGTACAGCATCGCGGAACTGGCCGAGCACAGCGAGCTGTGGCTCGGCAAGCAGGGCCGCATCACGCATCCGATGGTCAAGCGGCCCGGCGCCACGCACTACACCCCGATCGAGTGGGACGAGGCCTTCACCCTCATCGGTGAACAGCTGAAGTCGCTGGACAGCCCCGATCAGGCCACCTTCTACACGTCCGGACGGGCATCGAACGAAGCGGCCTTCGTGTACCAGCTGTTCGCGCGGGCGTTCGGGACCAACAATCTGCCCGACTGCTCGAACATGTGCCACGAGTCCACGAGCATCGCGCTGCAGGAGTCGATCGGCATCGGCAAGGCCAGCGTCACGCTCGACGATGTGCACTACGCCGAGCTGATCATCCTGCAGGGGCAGAACCCCGGCACCAACCACCCGCGCATGCTCACCGCACTCGAAGAGGCCAAGCAGAACGGCGCGAAGATCCTGACGATCAACCCGCTGCGCGAAGCGGGGCTGGTCAACTTCCGGAACCCGCAGACACCGCGCGGGGTGCTCGGTCGGGGAACGGATCTGTCCGACCTGCATCTGTCGATCAAGGTGAATGGCGACCTCGCGCTGTTGCAGGCGTTCGGGTCGCTGCTCGTCGAATGGGACGCGCTCGACCACGACTTCGTGCAGAGCCGCACCCGGGGATTCGACGAATGGGTCGAACACGTCCGGGACATCGACTGGGACGAGGTGGTCGCCGCGACCGGCCTGTCGCGTCAGCAGATCACCGAGGCTGCGCAGATGCTGCGACGCTCGAAGGCAACGGTCTTCTGCTGGGCCATGGGCCTGACTCAACACCGCAACGCGGTCGCGACCATCAAGGAGATCTGCAATCTCGCATTCGCGCAGGGCAACATCGGTAAGCGCGGCGCCGGCCTCATGCCCGTGCGCGGACACTCGAACGTCCAGGGCGACCGCACGATGGGGATCTGGGAACGCGCACCGCAGAGTTTCCTCGACGCGGTCGAGAAGGAGTTCGGTTTCGATCCTCCTCGTGAGAACGGTTACGACACGGTCGATTCGATCAAGGCGATGCGCGACGGCAAGGTGCGGTTCTTCCTCGGCCTCGGCGGCAACTTCGTGCAGGCGGCACCCGACACCGCTGTCACCGCGGAGGCGATGGCAGGTATCGACATGACGGTGCACATCTCGACGAAACCCAATCGTTCCCATCTGGTCTGCGGCAGAACGGCATTGATCCTCCCTACGCTCGGGCGTACCGACAAGGACGTCCAGGCCTCGGGACCGCAGTTCGTGTCGGTCGAGGACACGACGTGCGCGGTCCACGCCTCCCGAGGACCGCTGAAACCGCCCAGCGAGCACGTGCGTTCGGAGGTCGCGATCATCACGGGCATCGCCGAGGCCACGCTCGGCGACCGCTACGGGATCGACTGGAAGGCGATGCGCGACGACTACGCGAACATCCGCTCGCGCATCTCCCGCGTCGTCCCGGGTTGTGAAGGGTACGAGGTCAATGTCCGGCGTCCGGGAGGGTTCATCCTGCCGCATCCGCCCCGCGACACCCGAAGCTTCGAGACCGATTCGGGTAAAGCGGAATTCGCCGTCTCGCCGGTGGAGGTGGTTCAGGTCCCGCCGGGGCATCTGTTGCTGCAGACGATGCGCAGTCACGACCAGTTCAACACCACCATCTACGGCCTCAGCGACCGCTACCGCGGCATCGAGGGCGGCCGTCGCGTCGTGTTCATGCACCGGGACGACATCGCCGCACTGGGTTTCGACGACGGAGACTTCGTCGACCTGTTCACACGATGGGACGGCGACGACCGCGAACGGTGCGCCACGAGGTTCCGGATCGTCGAGTACGACCTGCCGAGGGGAAGTGCGGCCGCCTACTATCCGGAGACCAACCCTCTCGTCCCGCTCGATTCGACTGCACTGAAGAGCAACTGCCCCACCTACAAGTCGATCGTGATCTCCCTGACGCCCGCCGGAAGTCGCGACGACGAGTGCCCGGATGTGCTCGGAACCGCGCCCGCGGGATCGGACTGGTCGCACAAGACGACCCCGGAGCCGAAGCACCTGTCCTGACCGTCGGTCAGGACGCCTCGAATGCTCCTTCGCGCAGCAGTGTTTCGGCCGTCACGAAGGCCGCAGCGCGTCGCCTCACGGTGGGCGGTGCCGGTGGGTTGCCGTTCCACTGGTCGAACAGGGTGCTCAGGCTCAGTGCGATGCGCTCCGGCGACTCCCAGTGACGCCACGCATCGAAATCTTTCGTGAGCAAGAGTTTCCGCGCTGTTTCGAGCGGGGTGAGTCCGGCCCGGTGATGATCCTGGGCGGCATCGCGCAGCCACAGCCAGTAGTCGCGCAGTGCTCGGATCTCCGCCGCACCACAGGTCGGCCCGTGCCCGGGTACGTACACGTCGGCGTCCCAGCCGAGCAGCCGATCGAGCGCCGACAACCAGTTGTCGAGCGGGCCGTGCCACAGGATCGGCGTCGACCCGATGAACAGCAGGTCGCCGGTGAAGACGACCCCGGCATCGGCCACGCGGACGACGAGGTCGCCGGCCGTGTGGCACGGTCCGAGTTGCTCGAGTTCGATCGTGCGACCACCGATGTCCAGTGAGGTGGCGGTCGCGAAGGTCGTGTCGGGCATCCGCGGGGTGCGGCGCGGGAATCGGGCACCGCCGCGGACCCGCGCCATGTAGGCACCGGCCGCACCGATGGGGCCGGGGACGCGCCGGATCAGGGAGCCCGTGCCGGCCAGCACGGTGAGGGCGCGCGGTGGAAGATCCTCGCGCATCCCGTCCAGTGCGGCGGCGCTGGTGGTGATCCGCGCGTCGGGCGGCAGCGTGTCGTTGCCCCACCAGTGGTCACCGTCGCTGTGGGTGTTCACCGCGTCGGTGATCGGAGCATCGGCGACCAGCGGTGCCTGCGCCTCGGCGATGCGCTGCGCCCATGCGACGTCCCATGCGGTATCGACGACCAGCGACGCCGTTCCCGGTGCGACGACCAACCCGGTGTTGGCCTCACCCCAACCGCCCGGGGTGCGCACGAACGCCCAGACCCCGTCACCGACCTGCTGCAATCCACTCATGTCGACCTCCCGGCCCGCCACCCTACCGAGGTGTCCGTTTCGTGCGCCTTCGGCTCGGGTAGCCGACGATCAACCGTCATCCACAGGAGCCGACAGACATGAGACTCAGTACCGTTCTCGCGACCGCCGCTGCCACCACGACCACCGCGATCGTCGGATCGATCGCCTCCCAGGACACGAACTCCCGGTGGTACCGCAAGTTGCGTAAGCCCGGTTTCCAGCCTCCGGCCGCGGCGTTCCCGATCGTCTGGACGGTGCTGTATGCCGATATCGCTGTTACCTCGGCCGTCGCGATCGACGAGTACACCGACGCCGACGACTATGCGGGTCGTCGCAACTACATCGCGGCTCTGGCTACGAATCTCGTTCTCAACGCCTCGTGGTCGTGGGTGTTCTTCAAGTGGCATCGGTTGATGCCTGCCACTGTGGTCGCCGCCCTACTCGCCGCCAGTACCGCGGATCTGACGCGCCGGACGGCCGAGGCGAATCCGGCTGCGGGTGCCGCGCTGGCTCCGTACTCGGCGTGGACGGCGTTCGCCACGCTGCTGACCGGACGGATCACGCAGCTCAACCGCTGATCCGCGTGAGTCAGGACGGTAGATCGCGTTCGTGACATACGCGGCGACGTCGGCGTGGGTCATGTGCCGGGCGGGGAGAGCAACTGGCTGAAGACCACGCCCACCATGAATTCCACTGCTGTATCCGGGGTCGGCCCGAGGTGCGCAGCCAGGGGTGGGCCGGTGATGTGCTTCAGTGGCCGCTCGGTGACGATGTCGACCAGTGTGCTGCCCTTTCGGAGCGGATGAGCCACGGTTCGTCGGCGAATCGCAGGCGACCGAGGACAAGTTTTTCGAGAGTGTCGAGCTCGTGGTTCACGATGACGCCCAGCAGATGGCCCTTCGATGCGTACCGGCGATAGATGGTTGGACCGTGGTGGTCGGCTGCACGGGCCCGCGACGATCCCGATTCCCGAGCTCGGATTCGTCCACGACTTCGCGCTGACCGATCGGCACATGGTGTTCGTGCTGGGACCCTGCTGGTTCGGAATCCCGTCCCGGTTGCACTGGGGTTGCGCCCTTCGACGATGCGTTGTCGTACCGACCGGAACTCGGCACCACCATCGTCCTGGTGTCGCGGGACGGTGGTGACCCGGCGACCTTCGAACACGACGCGCTGTTCCACTTTCACGTCACCAACGCCCACGAGGCCGGCGATCGCACCGTCGTCGAACTCGTCGCGCACGATCCGGCCGGCGGCTGGGAAGGGTAGAACGGTCACCTGCGCAACTATCGGGGCGATGCCGGACCGGCCTTCGGCGGTACGCTCACTCGGCTGACCGTCGACCGCAGGGCCCGCCGCATCACCGCCACCGCGCTCGACGATCACGGATGCGAATTCCCTCGACTCGACCCGCGGTTCGCCACCACCGAGCATCGCTACAGCTACACCGCGTCGGCATCGGTCCCGGGAGGGGATCCCGACTCGGTCACCATGATCGATCACCGTACGGGCACGACGAACCGGTACACGGCCGAGGCCGGCACCACCGTCTGTGAACCTCTGTTCGCACCGGCAGCGACGCCGAGGGCGGCGGCTGATCGCTGACGCTCGAACACCAGCCTGCGCGCAGGGGCAGCAGGCTTCTCGTCCTGCGCGCCGACCGACCGGGCGACGGACCGGTCGCGGCGGTGATCCTGCAGCACTACGTGCCGATGACCTCCCACGGCGCGTTTCGGCCCGACAGTGGCGCTACCTCCGACCGGCGGTAGGCCGATGGGCATCTCATTCCTGACGGATCTACCGTTGCGGTTCAACCGGTTCCGGCTGGGACCTGAAGCGCCGACGTGTGGCGTAGATCAGCGCGCCCACTGCGATCACGGCCGTACCGGTGAGCACCGATGAGCCGGGCAGCGTGAACGCCAGGGTCAGGCATCCGGCCAGCCCGAGTGAAGCGATGATGCGCCCGCGTCGCCCGCCCGGAAGCGTCCAGGCGGAGGCGTTGGCGACGGCGTAGTAGACCAGCACCCCGAACGACGAGAATCCGATCGCGGCACGGACATCTGCGGTTGCGGCGACGACCGCGACGATCACTCCGACAGCGAGTTCGGCTCGATGTGGCACCGCGAACCGGGGGTGCACCGCGGCCAGCGCGTGCGGCAGATGCCGGTCCCGTGCCATCGCGAAGGTGGTGCGCGACACTCCCAGCACCAGGGCGAGCAGTGAACCCAGAGCGGCAACGACGGCCCCGGCGCGCACCACCGGCTCCAACCACTCGACCCCGGCCGCGGTCACCACACTCGACAACGGTGCAGTCGCTTCGGCCAGCGTGCGAGGGCCCAGTACCAGCAGCGCGACCGAAGCGACCGCCAGATAGACGAGCAGGGTGACGCCCAGTGCCATCGAGATCGCGCGCGGTATCGTGCGCGCCGGTTCGCGTACCTCCTCGCCGAGGGTGGCGATCCGCGCGTACCCGGCGAAGGCGAAGAACAACAACCCGCCCGCCTGCAGCACCCCGCCCACGGTGATGTCGGTGCCGAACCCGAGTCGGGCCACCTCGGTGGAGCCGGAGGTAGACCCTGCGACAACCACCGCGGCGAGTACAGCCAGCACGATCGCCACGATGATCCGGGTCGCCAGTGCCGACTTCTGGACACCGCGATAGTTCACCGCCGTGAGCAACACGACGGCGGCGACCGCAACCGCGTGCGCCTGCTCGGGCCAAATGTAGAGGCCGACGGTCAACGCCATGGCCGCGCACGAGGCGGTCTTGCCGACCACGAAACACCAGCCTGCCAGATATCCCCAGAACTCGCCGAGCCGTTCGCGTCCGTACACATATGTGCCACCGGAGACCGGGTACCGTGCCGCCAGCCGTCCCGACGAGGACGCATTGCAGTACGCCACGATTGCCGCCACCGCGAGCCCGATCAGCAGGCCCGACCCCGCAGCTCCGGCTGCGGGCGCCAGGGCCACGAAGATCCCCGCCCCGAGCATCGATCCGAGGCCGATCACGACTGCGTCGGCCGCCCCGAGGCGCCGTTGTAACCCCTCGGGCGTGCCCGTCCCTGTCGTCTCCGACATCACGGCTCCTTCGCGCGCATCCAAATTGAATCAAAATGATTTGATATATCTGGTGCTATCATCGGGTGATGAAGTCGGTGCGTCAACCTGTCCCGGCCTTCGTGCAGTTGGCCGCCCACCCGGTGCGGTGGCAGCTGCTCGCGGCGCTGTCCGGCGGCGACTATCGGGTCCGGGAGATGGTGTCACTGGTCGGGGAGCCGCAGAACCTCGTCTCCTATCACCTCCGCCTGCTCCGCGACGGCGGGCTGGTGCGGGTTTCCCGCAGCAGCTTCGACGGCCGCGACAGCTACTACCACCTCGACCTCGACCGGTGCACCGAGATGCTGGCCGGCGTAGGTGCCGCACTGCATCCGGGGTTGGGGTGCAACCGCCCGCCTGTGACGTTCACATCCGAGACGCCCTCACCGGTGCTGTTCGTGTGCACAGGCAACAGTGCGCGCTCCGCAATCGCGGAAGCTCTGCTCCGGCAGCGCACCGGCGGGACCGTCGACACGACCAGCGCAGGCACCTGCCCGAAACGGAACATGCACCCGAACACGGTGCGGGTGCTGCGAGAAGAATTCGGGATCGACATCGCCGACCGACATCCCCGCCACCTCGACAGCCTCGCCGGCCGCCGGTTCGGCACGGTGATCACCTTGTGCGACAAGGCCCGCGAGGTATGCCCCGAATTCGACGGCGAGACTCGCCGGATCCACTGGAGTATCCCCGACCCGGCGGCGGCCGGCGGTGCCGACGAAGAGACCTATCCGGCCTTCCGTGTCATCGCGGCCGAGATCGACACCCGCATCCGATATCTGTGCGAGACCCATGCCGTCACAACATGACCAGGAGCAACCGATGACCACTACCGACGAATACGTCAGCGTCCGATACCTCGTCGACGACGTGCCCGCGGCCGTCGCCTTCTACACCCGTTATCTCGGCTTCACCGTGCTCACCCACCCCGCGCCCGCTTTCGCCGATGTGATCAGGGGTTCGCTGCGGCTGCTGCTGTCCGGGCCGGCGAGTTCCGGGGCCCGCGCCACCCCCGAGGAGTTCGTCGGTCCGGGCCGTAACCGGATCCACCTCGTCGTCGACGACCTCGACGCCGAGATCGCTCGCCTGCGTGGTGCCGGCATAGAACTCCGAAGCGATGTGGTGACCGGTCCGGGCGGTCGTCAGATCCTGCTCGCCGACCCCGCCGGCAATCCGATCGAACTGTTCCAGCCGGCGGCCGACAGATGACCGACCCCGAAGTGCCGACCCGCGATGGGTGATGATGGAGGCATGCTGGAAACACCCGTCGTCATCGGTATCGGATCCATCTGCGTGGGGTTCGTCTTCTTCATGCTCGCCGCGACGGGGACGCGATCACGCTGGGACAAGAAGATCACGATCACGCTGTTCGCGCTCGCCATCGTCTTCATGACGATCATCCCGGTGATCGGCGCGGTGGGGTTCGCGGCCTGACCCTCCACGGCCGAAGTACTCGCACACCGCGGATCACCGTGGAAGTATCCACCGCAGGAAACCGAACAGGGAGGTCGCGGTGGGTGGCGTCAGCGGTGAATTGAAAGACGAACTGACGAAGCGTCTTTCGTCGGTACTCGACGGCAGTTGGACGCTGCGGCGCATCGAGCGGCTCACCGGTGGTGCGAGCCGCGAGACCTGGGCGATCACCGCGGTGTCGGCTACCGGCGACACCCGGGAGTTGATCCTGCGCCGCGACCCGCCAGGACGCGAGGACGCACGCAGGATCGCAATGGAAGCGGCGTCCTTCGACGAGGCCGCCCGCATCGGCGTGCCCGTGCCCGACGTGATCGACCGCAGCGGCGACGAACCGCACCCCGGGATCGGCGCCTACCTCGTGATGTCGAAGGTGCCCGGCGAGGCACTGCCGCAGAAGTTGTTGCGCGACGAGAATCTGGCCGAGGTCCGCGCCGCACTGCCCTACGAACTCGGACGCATCCTCGCCCGGATCCACCGCATGGACATCGAGGCCGTACCGAACCTGCCCGAACACGACCCGCTGACCTCCCTGTTCGACGAGTACCTCACCAACGGCAGCCCCGTGCCGACGCTCGAGGCCGCGTTCGCGTGGCTCCTCCGCAACCGTCCACCGGCGACCGGGAAAGCGTTCGTGCACGGCGACTTCCGCAACGGGAACTTCCTCGTCGACGCGGAGGGCGTGCGCGGGGTGCTCGATTGGGAACTGGCGCACGTCGGTGACCCGATGGAGGACCTCGGGTGGCTGTGCACCCGGACCTGGCGTTTCGGTTCGCCGCATCCGGTGGGCGGATTCGGTTCCCGCGACGACCTGTTCCGCGGGTACGCCGACGAATCGGGCGAAAGTCCCGACCCCGAGGTCCTCCACTGGTGGGAGGTCTACGGCTCGCTGCGGTGGGCGGTGATCTGCCGGATGCAGGCCGCCGCAGCGGCGACGGGAGGCGACAACACCCTCGAACTGCTCGCCATCGGCCGGCGCGTCGCCGAGTGCGAACACGACCTGCTGGACCTGCTCGACGTCCCTCCCCACGACGAGACGGAGACTCCGCCCGCCACCCCACAGTTCCTGGGAGCACCGCCCGTCGAGGAGCTGCTCGGGGCAGTGCGCGAGTTCGTCCTGGAGGTCGGGGCGGGCGCCGATGCGAAGACCCGCTACCGCAGCCGGGTGGCGGCGCACGTTCTCGGCATCGCCGCACGGGAGGCCCTCTTCGCCCCGGCGGTGCGGGAGACCTATCGGGTGCGGCTCGCCGGGCTCGGCTACCGCTCCGAAGCCGAACTCGCCCTCGGTGTGCGTGCAGGACGAGATCACCTCGACGACCCGCAGGTCGCCGAGGTGATCAGGGGGTTGGCCGCGAACCGGCTGAAGGTCGCGAACCCGAAATATCGCTGACGGATCAGTGCGTGGCGGCGACCTCCGCGCCGATGCCGGTCTCCGCGCGCACCAGCATCTCCGCGAACTTCTCGTCCTCGAGGCGGCCTCGTCCCCGACGCTTCTCGCCGACGATCGATCCGATCACGCACGCGGCAATGCCGAGCGGCATGGTGACGATCACCGGGAGCTGGATGGTCAGGGGAGCGGGGCCGCTGCCCATCCACAGGGCCTCGGTGAACATCAGGCTCACGACCGTCGAGACGAGACCGGTGAGCACACCCCAGACCGCGCCGGTGGCGTTGAAGCGCCGCCAGTTCAGACTCAGCACGAGAGCGGGCAGATGCGCACTGCCGGCCACCATGAACGCCATGCCCATGAAGAAGGTGATGTTGGTGTCGTCGCCGATGAGCATGGCCAGGCCGATGGCGAGGACGCTGAAGGACACGGCCCCGTACCGGGCGATGCGGGCCTGGGCCTGGTCCTCCCGGGCCTGCTCGTCCGCGTCGAGATTCTCGATCGGTTCCTTCCGCGTGACCGCCGGCCACACGGGCTCTTCGCACTTGGTAGGGGCGGGTGTCGATCGACGCCGTTG
>NZ_JTIZ01000125.1:0-598 GCF_000801125.1 Rhodococcus sp. Chr-9 | reverse complement strand
CCCGGGTCGGCGGCGGGGTGCCGTCGTGGGAGCCGCCGGCGGTGCAGTACGCGGACTACGCGTTGTGGCAGCGGTCGGTGCTGGGCTCGGAGGACGATCCGTCCTCGCTGATCTCGCAGCAGATCCGCCACTGGACCGCTGCCCTGGCCGGGCTGCCGGACCAGTTGGAGTTGCCGGCCGATCGTCCGCGTCCGGCGGTGCAGTCGGTGGCCGGTGCGCGGGTCGACGTGGCGGTGCCGGCGGAGCTGCACGGGCGGTTGGTGCAGTTGGCGCGGGCGCACAATGCGACGTTGTTCATGGTCGTGCACGCGGCGTTGTCGGTGCTGCTGGCGCGGTTGTCGGGCACGTCGGATGTGGCGGTGGGCACGCCGATCGCGGGTCGTGGTGAGCGTGAGCTCGACGATCTGATCGGCATGTTCGTCAACACGTTGGTGTTGCGGGCGGATGTGCGTTCGGGTGGGTCGTTCGAGGAGTTGCTGGGGGCGGTCCGGGAGTCGGATCTGCAGGCGTTCGCGCATGCGGATGTGCCGTTCGAGCGGTTGGTGGAGGTGCTCAATCCGGCGCGGTCGACGGCGCGGCATCCGCTGTTCCAGGTCGG
>NZ_JTIZ01000124.1:0-442 GCF_000801125.1 Rhodococcus sp. Chr-9 | reverse complement strand
AGCCAAGTAAAGAATATCTATATAAGCAACGATTGAAGCGTAAAATGCAAAGGGAGGCAATGAGATAATATTACACAAGTACACAAGGAAGATTAATAGTTAAAAATATCCACGGTCAACAGCTAGAAAGATCGCTAATGACTTGAACAAGAATGACCCTTTTAATAATTATCTAGTGAGCCTTGAGCTTGGCTCTAAAAGGTATATTATTGAAAAATTTGAAATTAGAGGTATGAATAGATGAAACGTTTTTACGTAGAGGAAGACGACAATGGCAAAGAGATTAAGCGAAAACTTACAACTTTTGCTAATGATGATTTAACACAGCTTTCAGATGATGAGCTAGAAACATTATATTATGAATCATCTGCTCAATTTTTAGCTAAAGCAATGCACTTTATGAAGATTGAGAACGAACTATTTTCAAGAAAGAATGTAATTG
>NZ_JTIZ01000123.1:0-309 GCF_000801125.1 Rhodococcus sp. Chr-9 | reverse complement strand
CTAAGCACCAACTTGCTCAAAGTTTATTTCTTAATTTCCTAGAATATTCTCGCTTTGTCCGCCGTTGTAATGCCCTCTTACCGAGTATCCAAGTCATTCGCCAAGCACTCGTCTTTAAAGAGGTTGAAGGAATTAGTGTATCCATTATTGACAGCTTCCCCATTCCTTTGTGTCAGCCTATTCGTAATTTCAGAAGCAAAGTTCTTGGAGATTATGCAAATGTTGGCTACAATGCTACAAAGGGACAGTACTTCTATGGATGTAAATGTCATGCTTTAGTCAGTGAATCAGGCTATGTCATAGACTACA